>DATISD010000520.1:0-7168 GCA_035469005.1 Pyrinomonadaceae bacterium
CCGCAGAGAGCGAGCTTTATGCGCGCTACGATCGTGAGCTGCAAATTTCACCGGCGGTGTGGAATGGAATTTCAGCGCGTATTGCGGCAGAGACTCCCGCGGTTGAGTCTCACGAACGGAGAGACCGGCGTGGCTGGTTCGCAGGCTTGTTTGCCGTGCCGCGTTTGGGATTCGCGTTTTCAGGAGCCATGGCGGTCTTGCTGGGGGTGTTCGCAGTTGGCTACTTGTATTTGCGAACTCAGCCTGTGCAAGAGTTGCATGTCGCAGGTGCAAATAATGTTCGCGTCGGCAGTTCGCCAATCGCGAAACCGGTTGAAGAATCTGGAACCCGCGTCAGCGAAGTGACCAGTCCTGAAAAACCGCAGCCAGCTGAGCAGGTTGTGGCTACGAATATTAATAAGCCGAAACACCTGCCGCCACTCCTGGATGATCCCGGTGTTCTGTTTACCGACGCGGCGTATACGGATATGGAGGATCGAGACACCGCGAACCACCTCGATCAAGCGCAGAAGTTACTCGTCTCTTTCCGGAGTCTTCCGTCGGACGACGACCAGGATGTCGATGTCAGTTACGAGAAGACTGAGTCGCGCCGGCTGTTGAATGAAAACGTGGTGCTGCGTCGCGACGCCGAAATGGCCGGCAAATTCCCGACGAAGTCAGTGTTAGGAAGTCTGGAACCGTTTTTGATCGACATTGCAAACCTGCCGGACAAAGCCCCGGCCAGTGACGTGCGCCAGATTAAAGACCGAGTGCAGAGAACCGAAATCGTTGCAGAGTTGCGAAGCTATTGAAAACTTTGAAAACAGGAAACTATCGAGGTAAGCAAAACAATGAAACTTAATGTTACTAAACTCAGTCGAATTCTTGCCCTCGCTATTGCGACGGCCTTCCCCCTAATCGCAAGTGGTTTGAGCCAAGAGGCATCGGCGCAGAAATATTCTCATCGACCCAAGGCTAAGGCATTCGCTCAGCAAGGCAGTGCTAACGCCGCCGCCACCACGACTTTTAACGGTGGTCGAGACTTGATCGACGACGCCCAATGGGCCAGGGCCGAAGAAACATTCGCCCAATACATTTCACAATATCCGCAGGAAAAGAATCTTGACGCGGCGCTCTATTGGATGGCTTATGCCCAATCGAAATTAAGAAAATTCAATCAATCCAAGGAAACTCTCGAGAAGCTTTTGAAGACGTACGAAAAGAGCATTTGGAAGGAAGATGCCGAGCTCTTGCTGGCGCAGCTTCCCACGCCGGTGGCCGTGAAGGTCGATCCAGTGATTATAAATCTCGATCCGGCGGTCGCCCCGGTCGCCGGTGCTGTCTCGCCGGTGGCGGTAGCTGTGGCTCCGGAACAGGATCCAATCCGCACCCAGGAAATGCAGGAACGGATTGCGGAGGCGAAAGCTCGCGCCGACGAGAGGGTCAAAGCGCAACAGGAAAGAATGGAAGAACGCATCAAAGAAACCAAGGAGCGGGCCAAAGCGGTCACGGTCTATGGAGTCGGGAAAGGAATTGGAGTTGGAATCTGGGCCGATGACATACCCGACGACGATCCGTGCGAATTCAAGGTCGTGGTGCTGCAGGCATTATTTGAAAGCGATCCACAGCGCGGCATCGCCGTGGCCAGTGATTGGTTGAAGGCCGGGTCAGGTCAAACCGTCACCTGCAAACGGGCAGCGCTAAGGTTACTGGCCCGGCACGGCGGCAAGGCGGTCATGCCGACGGTTCTCGGGGTTGCGCAGAATGAGAGCGATCTCAAACTGAAAACCACGGCGATCTCTCTGCTCGGTTCCTCAAACGATGACAGTGTGCTTGGCGCCCTCCGCGATTTTGCGCTCAACTCGCCACAGAATGAAGTCGTTGAAGCGGCCGTTTATGCGCTCGGCCAGCACAACAGTCCGCAGGCTCTTAACATCCTGGCGGACATTGCACTCAGTACTAGGCCCATCGCGTTGCGAAAGGCCGCGATTCGTGGCATCTACAATCGACCGGGTGAACCGGCAGTAGACGCGTTATTCAAGATCTACGATTCGAGTCAGGAAGTCGAAATTCGCAAGAGCGTGATTTCAGGTTTTGGCAATCGTAAGAGCGAACGTGCCGGCGCTAAGCTGGTTGAAATTGCACGCTCATCTGAAAACGTCGAGTTGCGCAAAGAAGCGATCCGCGGGATTGGACGCCGCGGAGGCCCGACGGCTGTCGACACGCTCATGAGTCTCTACGATTCGGAAAAGAACGAAGAGATTAAAGATACGATCATGAATTCGTTTGGCAATCTGAACGATCCGAGAGTCACCGAGAAGTTAATTGCAATCGCCAAAAATCCCCAGACACCAATTGAACGCCGTCGCCGGGTGGTCGTGCTGTTGAGTAATCGCAGCAAAGATCCTCGGGTCATTGCTTTTCTCGAGGAACTATTGAAGCAGTAAAGGCGCTCAAATTTCACGCAGAAACCGAGGAGAGCGGACCTCGCTCCGCTCTCTCACCGAATCGCTTTAACAATCAAAGCGGAGGACTGCTGTGTACAAGTTCAAAAAGATCGTTTTCGCGGTTGTCTTCATCCTCAGCGTGGTGGCCGCTGCGGTAGCCCAAACGAAAAGCTTCACGCCGGTCGAAGGCGCGAATCTGAAAGCGAAAATCGACAACGCGGTCGCGCAGGGACGCTCCCAGGGGCGTTTCTGGGTTGGTTACCAATTTGAAGTCCGGCCCGGCGTGGCTATCGATTTCGAGATTGTCGGTCCCAGCGGAACGTTTTCGATCTCAAACGACGGCTGGTCGATCATGGACGATTCGCGTTACGAAACGCGCGAGCTGGGGCTGTTCCTGTTTTATGAAGGTGAGCGCGACAAATTCACGCGGGCCGAAATCTACAACCTGCGGCGCGAACATCAATTCAGCGGTTATCCGGTTTATTGGGCGGGCCGCGCCACCAATGAAGAGAGCCTGAATTACCTGAAGTCGATCATCGATTCCGGAGCCCCGGAAATAAATCGATTGTCAGATCGCGCGGCCTTTGCGATCGCACTCCACGATGACGCCCGCGTCGAATCGATTCTTACGGAGATGATTAAAAGACCGGTCGCTGAGTCGATTCGCAACCGCGCAATTTACTGGCTGGGCTACACACCCGAAAGCCAGGCCAAGAACACATTTCTCGCCGACATCGTTCGCAATCAGCACGAATCGAGCGATGCGCGCCTACAGGCGATGTCGGCGCTGGGGATGAGCAGGGCGGCAGCGACTTTGCCGTTGCTCGAAACGATGTACGACACGGTTTCATCGCGCGACCTCAAGCGGCGCGCCCTGACTGGCATTGCCCGCAACGACAATCGCGATGGGGCGGCCACCTATCTAATCCGGATTGCCGAGAATGAAAATGATATCGAGCTACGCAAGAGCGCAATTGCGAATCTCGGGCGCGTTGCCGGCGAGAAGAGTCTGGGCGTTTTAACCAGCACGCTTGATTCCAGTCCCGAGTTGGAACTTCAGAAACAAGCGGTCGTCGCCATCGGCCAGCGGCCGAAGGACGAGGCTATTCCAATCCTGATACGCACGGCGCGCAGCCACCCCAGATTCGAGATACGCAAACTGGCAATCCAGACGCTGGGACATACAGGCGATGAGCGCGCGGTCGCATTTTTCAAGGAACTGCTTGGAAAGTAAAAGCCGCGCCTTAGCGGCACAGGAATACAGGGGGAAAATATGAGCGCAATAACCTGGAGAACTGAAGATCCTTCAGCGTCACGGCAGGCCGTCAACTTTCTGCGCGACGAAGCGCTTGAAAGCCGGCTTACTT
Organism: Pyrinomonadaceae bacterium; assembly: GCA_035469005.1. Lineage (GTDB taxonomy): Bacteria > Acidobacteriota > Blastocatellia > Pyrinomonadales > Pyrinomonadaceae > UBA11740. Next base: position 3,794 of record DATISD010000520.1, read on the forward strand.
CTCTGCGCGACGTCGCCATGGAACTCCTCAACGTCGTCGATTGTCTGCGAAACACCACATCCGACAATGGCAATCACAAAGTGAAGCTTTACGACGAAGTACGGAAGTTCGAAGCTGATCTTATTCGCGCGGCCCTGGTGCGAACCGGCGGCAATCAATCACGCGCAGCCCGGCTTCTCGGCGTCAAGCACACTACGCTCAATGCAAAGATCAAGCGCTACGGCATAACTTTCGTTATCCCTCAAAGCGGGGGCGAGATTACTGCTTGAGGTCCATCCGGGCACAGACAGTCCAATAACTGTTGTCTGCCACATTAACACTCGCGGCGGTGTTAACGTCTATTGGAAGGACAGCTGGCAAACGAGTCGTTCGCGTTCATTCGTTGATGCGGTATTCAATCAGAGTCTCAATCTCTATTTTCGTGCTGCTGACACTTGGAGTCGTTGTAGCGCAAGCTCAGCCCGCGCCGGCAGCGAGTGTCAGCCCATCAACCACAACTAAGGCCATCACCGGGGGAAAACCGGCGATCGTCCTGCCTCCCGAAAAAGCCCAACCCGTCCGGATGCCGAAATTCGAAAAGCCGCCAGTGATCGATGGCAAGCTCGATGATGAAATCTGGAAGAGCGCCACGGTGCTGAAAGACTTCTATCAGACTCAACCGGGGGACAACATCGCTCCTACGAAGCCGACCGAGGTCTTTCTTGGCTATGACGCCAAATTTCTCTATGTCGCCTTTCACTGTTTCGATGAACCCGACAAGGTGCGCGCTACGATTCCGAAACGCGACGACATTTGGAACGACGATTACGTCGGAATTCTGTTCGACACCTTTAATGACGGGCGCAAGGCTTACGAATTTGATTTCTCGCCCTACGGAATTCAGGCGGACGGTATCTGGACTGATGGCCAGGGAGAAGACTTTAACCCCGACATCGTGATGGAGTCGAAAGGCATTCTGACGAGCGACGGATGGTCCGTTGAAGTGGCCATCCCTTTTAAATCGCTGCGCTACGTCGCGGGCAAGGACAAGCTTTGGGGCGCGCATTTCTGGCGGCGCATCAAGCGCGTCAATAACGAGTTGGATATGTGGATGCCCATCAATCGAGACATTTCCAGCTGGTTGGCGCAAGAGGGACATCTGTCCGGTCTGGAAGGGATTTCCACCGAGCGCACGCTCGAGCTCATCCCGAGCTTAACCATATCTGAGACCGCCAAACGCAAGCCCAGCTACTTTCCGTTGGCGGCCGGGCTGCTCGATCCGGGCAGGTTAGTGAACGAGCCGATCCACTTCGACCCGGGCCTGACGGGGAAATATAGCATCACCCCGAACGTCACTCTCGACTTTGCGATCAATCCCGACTTTGCCCAGGTTGAGTCAGATCAACTGGTTGTCACCGCGAATCAGCGATTCCCAATCTTCTTTCCCGAGAAGCGGCCCTTCTTTCTCGAAGGCATTGACATCTTTCAGACCCAGATTGCGGCGGTTCACACGCGCACCATCGTCGATCCGGATTTTGCCGTGAAGCTCACCGGCAAAGTCGACCGTAATACTTTCGGTTTGCTGGTCGCGTCCGACAACGCTCCGGGAAACTACTCCGCAGAAGAACGCCTGACTGCCGACCCTAGGTTGATCGACAAGAACGCGATGGTTGGCGTCCTGCGCCTGAAGCGCGACATAGGGAAGAAGGATTCGTACGTCGGATTTCTGGGGACGTATCGCAAGTTCGTCGATACCTATAACGAGCTCGGCGGAGTCGACAGTCGTTTGCGCATCAATAAGCAGACAACGTTTAGTGCCCAGGCGTTGGTTACCCACAGCCGGAACTTTTTCTTTTACCCGGACATTGGCCGGCGCCTCGATCGCGTCGAGAACGGATTCATCTATGCAACCGACTACAACATGAACGGGCGTCACTTCGGCTATGAGTATTCGACGGTGGGCCGCACCCGTTTTTATCGCTCGGACGTAGGGTTCAATCGCCGCGTCAACACCAACCACCAGAATTTATTCGTGCGCTATAACTCTGAGCCCCATCCCAAGGCGAAGCTGATTTCGTGGCGCGTCTATGACGACATCAGCACCAACTTCGATTGGTCCGGCAACATGCAGGTCTACAACAACGAGTCGCAGATTCAATTCAGCTTTCCGCGCCAGACTTATCTGGGGGTTGGGGTGGATATCGGTTACGAACGTGTTTTTGAAGAAGAGTTCGGGATGAAACGACCTGCCGGATCCACTTGTGCCCAGACCAACACCTGCACCTTTTGGGGCGAAGACAACGAACGGTCCGCACCGAACAGTGGGCTCTATATCTTTGCCGGCTCGAACATAAATAAGAAGTTTAACTTCAACATGTTTGCCAATCAGTCGTATGGCAACCTGGATTTCGATTTTGGCGCGGGGCCAGATTATCCGCGCGTCAGTATTCCAGCGGTTACGGCTCGGGCCGCGCAGGCGGCAGGGTTGTGCAATGGGCCGCTGCGGCCCGCTGTTTGCCTCGCGCCCCAGGATCCGGGGCCGGGCAAATTCTTTAATTTTAACGCCGGAGTGACGTATCAGCCTTCGACTCCCTTGAATATTAACCTGAGCTTTACGAATCAAAGACTGCGGCGATACGACACAAACCTTTTGGCATTCGTCGAGAATATTGTTTCAGTCAAAGCCACATACCAATTCACCAGATTCATCTTCGCGCGCGGCCGCATCGACTTTGATTCGCTCGCGTCAAATTACAGAGGACAATTTCTATTCGGATGGACGCCCAACCCGGGCACGGCGCTTTACATTGGCTACAACGATGATCTGACGCGCAATGGATACAGTCCTTTCACCGGGCAACTCGAGCCGGGTCTCCGCCGCAACGGTCGAACAATCTTCATCAAGATGTCTTACCTGTTTCGCAAGAGTTTTGGTTGAGCAGCGAAACAAGTCGGGCGGGCGCGCGTACAGGCCGGAAATGCACAGGTCAAGCGAAACGCGGATCGATTTCCCCACGACTTTGCTTTCGCATTGAGTAAGGAAGAATGGGAAAGTTTGAGGTCACAATCTGTTACCTCAGATTCGCACCAGTCGCAAATTACGACCGCCTACTTGAGGTCGCAAATTGCGACCTCAAGTTTGCATGGAGGCAGACGTTATCTACCATATGCCTTCACTGAGCACGGCGCGATCATGGCTGCGAATGTTCTGAACAGCAAACAGGCTGTTCAGATGAGTGTCTTTGTCGTGCGCGCATTCGTTAAGTTGCGTGAAGCGCTGGCCTCACATAGAGAATTGGCCGATAAGTCTTTTGGCATCATGTCTGTGGCAGTCGTGGCTGCTGCCGTGATCGTGATTAGATCCATGATGAATCCGTATTGGGATCTCTCACAACC
>DATISD010000521.1:0-1856 GCA_035469005.1 Pyrinomonadaceae bacterium
GGATCGCCCCTGACCGCAACGATGTCGGCCCATTTGCCGGCCGTCAGCGATCCCAGGTTCTTGTCCCAGCCGAGCAACTTAGCGCCGTTCAGAGTTCCTGCCTGGATCGCTTCCATGTTCGTCATGCCGCCCCAGTCAACCAGCAGGAAGAATTCGCGCGCGTTTGTGCCGTGCGGAATCACGCCGGCGTCGGTGCCCAAAGCAATCAGAACCTTGTTAGCAACGGCGAGTTTGATCGCGCGCCGAACTGATGCGGCGGCCGCCAGAGCCTTTTCTGCGCGCAGACCTTTCAGCACGCCGGTCTTGGCTGCTCGCTCGACACCTTCGGCGGCCATCAAGGTCGGCACCAGAAACGTGCCGCGCTCTTTCATCATGCGCGCGCCTTCTTCATCGAGAAACGAGCCGTGCTCGATGGAAGAAACTCCCGCGCGTACAGCCAGCTTGATCCCTTCAGTGCCATGCGCATGCGCAGCAACCTTGCGTTCGAGTTTGTTCGCCTCATCAACCAACGCTTTCAATTCTTCAAAACTGTATTGCGTCGCGCCCACCGCATCGCCTTCCGATAAAACTCCGCCGGTGGCGCAGGTCTTGATCACGTCCGCGCCGTATTTGATTTGCAGTCGCACCGCCTGACGAATCTGTTCCGGGCCGTCGGCGACTCCATCCAGAGGCGTCTGTTCCGCGACTCCAGGTTTGAATCCGTTCTCGTCACAGTGGCCGCCGGTAATCCCAATGGCATGGCCGGCAGTCTCGATGCGGGGGCCAATGGTCCAGCCCTCATTGATGGCTTTGCGCAGAGCCATGTCGTCAAAGCGTCCTGCGGCGCCGACATTGCGCACACTCGTGAAGCCGGACATCAAGGTGTCGCGGGCGTGCAGCACACCGAGGATGGCCCCGAACGAGTCATAGTCTCTGACCGGAGACATGTCGTTTTCAGGATCGCCGAGCACCCGGCCAATCAGGTGCGTGTGGGCGTCGATGAATCCCGGTAGCAGCGTGACGTCGCCAAGATCGATCACTTTCGCGTCGGCCGGAATGCGAACTGAACCCGCGCCACCGACGGCGGTAATCTTGTTGCCGGTAACAATGACGACGGCATTGTTGATTGGCGCCGCGCCGGTGCCATCGATCAAACGGGCGGCCTTCAACGCCACGACACCTTTGCCTTCGGGTGTCTGAGGCCGGATGCCAATTGGCGGCGGATTCTGGGCATTAATCGAGATGCAGATCAGGACGAACGCGATCAAAAGCATTTTGGATCTTCTCAAGGGATTTATCCTCAGATGTTTCTGGGCTGAAGTGAACGCGCACGCATTCTAAAGGAGAATTGAGTTGACGGAAAGTTTCAATTCGCGCTTGTTTGTAACTTGCTCTGGCTTTGTCTCAAAAGTAGTTTCCGCTAAATCCAATCGGGCTTCGTCGGCCACACCACAGTTACAGAACCGCGAGCGATAGCGAGCGGGATCAGAGCGCAACTTAGAAGGCCAGGTTTTTCTCAGGCTTTCAACGCCGTTCGCCCTGGTTGCCCTTTGTTCCGCTATGGCTCGCGGTTCTGTAATGCCGCTCATGCTCTCGCCCAGACGTAAAAAGCTTTTTGAGGCAAAGCAGCGTGCTCCAGGGACCGTGGAGGACTTTTGACGAAGTCGTGCCGTCTTCGTTGCCGTACTTCACTTGATTCTGATTCACGCTTTGTTGTTACTATTCAGGCTCGAGCTCGTTCTACCCAATATTAACTCGTCTATTAACTGTCATTGGCGGATGAACCAAGTCATTGAGAACCGAATTCCAGGTGTGGCCCTGATCAGCGACGACGATCTCGGGAATGTTGAAAACGACCAAAGGATTCAATTTTGGAG
>DATISD010000522.1:0-7831 GCA_035469005.1 Pyrinomonadaceae bacterium
GCATCCGCCGTAATATGTATCGCGGCCGCTTGTGGACCATGCGGCAGTATGCGGGCTACGCGACCGCCGAAGAATCAAACGCGCGTTACAAATACCTTTTGTCGCAGGGGACGACCGGCTTGTCGGTCGCTTTTGATTTGCCGACCCAAATTGGCCTCGATTCAGACGACCCTCTGGCGGCCGGGGAAGTGGGCAAAGTCGGAGTGGCCATCGATTCTCTCGCAGACATGCTTCGCCTCTTTGATGGGATCCCAATCGACGAAGTGTCAACGTCGATGACTATCAATGCGACGGCGGCCATCCTGCTCTGCCTCTACCTTGCCGTGGCGCACAAACAGGGCGTTCCTTTTGAGAAAGTAAACGGAACCATTCAGAACGATATTTTGAAAGAGTACATCGCACGGGGAACTTACATCTTTCCGCCGCAGCCCTCGCTCCGTTTGATCACGGACACGTTTGCGTTCTGTGCCCGCGAAGTTCCCAACTGGAACACGATTTCAATCAGCGGCTATCACATTCGCGAAGCCGGCTCGACCGCGGTCCAGGAGTTGGCGTTTACGATCGCCGATGCGATCGCTTACGTCGAAGCGGCCATCAATGCGGGACTCGAAGTTGATGATTTCGCGCCGCGCATCTCGTTCTTCTTCAATGCGCACAACAATCTTCTGGAAGAGATTGCCAAGTTTCGCGCCGCGCGCCGGCTCTGGTCCCGGATTATGCGCGATCGTTTTCAGGCGCGCGACCCGCGTTCGCAGATGCTGCGCTTTCATACCCAAACGGCCGGCTCAACGCTCACCGCGCAACAGCCGGAAGTTAACGTCGTGCGCACGACAATTCAGGCGCTGGCTGCCGTACTCGGCGGGACGCAATCGTTGCACACCAACGCGATGGACGAAGCGCTGGCTTTGCCTACAGAAGATGCAGCGCGTCTGGCTCTGCGCTCGCAGCAGGTGATTGCTTACGAGTCGGGCGTCGCCGATACAGTCGATCCGTTGGGCGGCGCCTACGCGATCGAAGAACTCACCAACGAAATCGAACAACGCGCGGTCGATTATCTCGACAAGATTGATGCCATCGGCGGGACTTTGCATGCGATTGAATCGGGCTACATCCAGCGCGAGATTCAAAATGCAGCTTATGAATACCAGCGCGCCGTCGAAACGAATGACCAAATCGTAGTTGGCGTCAACCGCTTTCAAACCGAGGAGAAGGCAAAAATTAAGACGCTGCGCGTCGATCCTTCGGTCGAGGAGGCCCAGGTCGCGAGAGTACGCGAGTTTCGTGAACGGCGCGAGGCGACGGCGACCGAAACCGCTCTAGTGAGGTTGGAAGAATCAGCGCGGGGATCGGAGAATGTCCTGCCGAGAATTCTGGAATGCGTCGAAGCGTCCGCCACGGTCGGCGAAATCAGCAGTCGCCTGCGACGCGTTTGGGGAGAATATCGCGAGGCCGTCACGATATAATCCGGTTTCGCTCGAAGTTGAAAGTAGCACGCGCATCTTGCGTGTGATTCACGGGCTTGAGGCCCGTGCCACATCGCCACTGGACACAAGGTTTTAGAGAGGATTGATTTAGAAATGAGCAATAACTCTATCCGGGCGCGCAAGGGATTTCTGTTTAGCCTTGCGATCATTCTGTGTGGTTCGGTCACTGCGCTCCAGGCGCAACACGGTTCCGGCGCTGGTGGCGGTATCATCGGTGGCAGCGCGGGGGCCAATGCCGGAGCAAGCATGAAGCTGCCGGGGAAAAAGCCGGTCAAGCCGGCCACCGGCAACACGACCAGACCGAAAACGGGCGGCACCTCCAAACCAACTGCACCTGACAACACCGCGCAGATGGAAGACGCTTTGAGCCTGGCGGACGACGCACGCCAGTCCGGCCGCAATGAAGCCGCCGAACGCGGCTATCTACTCGCCTCGAAGCTCGCTCCCAACGATCCGCGACCCTATCTCGGCCTGGGCCACATCTACTACAACCAGAAAAAATATCCTGACGCCGAAAGGTTCTATGCGCGCGCCGCGTCGCTGGCTCGCGGCGACAGCGAGCCATACGCGCGTCTGGCCTTCACCTATTCCGAGATGGACCGGCTTGACGATGCGCTGACAGCCGGGCGGCGTGCAGTCGCTGCGCAACCCGAGAATTATTACGGCTATCTCGCTTTGGGTTACGTGCTCTCGCTCCGGAAGAGCTACGCCGAGGCGGAAAGCACGTATCGCAAGGCGGTTACGCTGGCGCCGCAACCGCTGGTAGTTCTTCATCTCGAGTTAGTGCGAATTCTGAGCGAGCAACGCCGCTATACCGACGCGTTGACCGAAGCCAGGAAAGCGGTTGGCGCCGACCCGAGAGACTCCTCAGCGCATTTCAACACTGCGCTCATGCTGCAAAAGCTTGGTCAGCTCGGTCCGTCGGCACAGGAGTATCTGGAAGTGATCAAATTGAGTCCTAAAGATAGTTCGCCGCATTCGAATGTCGGCTTGATCTATTACATGACGGAGCGTTTCGCCCTGGCGCGCCAACACTGGGCAGCTGCGGTTGACCTGGGAACGACTTATGCGCCCGACCGCATCGGTCTTTTGATCATCGATGGGCGGTTGAGCGAAGCTCAGGCCCAGTTGGAGGACTACACAAAGAAGACGCCCGACGATGAGGATGGCTGGCTGATGCTCGGCGACGTCTATCGCGCTCTGGGAAATGATTCAGCCGCGCGAGTTACTGACGCTCGAGCAGCGCAGATTGCGCCGGAGTATGTCGGGCTCAAGCGGCCGAACCTCAGGAGTTTGAGCCGCAGCAGCTCGCCGTCGTCATCGTGGACAAGCTCGCCGTCGACCGGTACGCCGTCGACCGGTATGCCGTCGACCGGTGCTCCCTCGAATGCTGAAGTCCTTATCCAGCAGGTTTACATGGCGAGGAGCGATAACGGAAAGCCGGGCGAGCCCGTGGTGAGCTTTCAGCCGAGCGATCGCACCATCTTCTGCGTGATCGAATTCAATGTGGCGAGGGCCGGCACCAGAGTGAGGTTTGTTTGGAAGACTGTCGAAATCGATGGCTCCCGCAACGAAGAGATCAAGACAGTTGACTACGCCACCAAGCCGCTCGAGGACAAGGTGCAGGGCAATCTGACTCTGCCTCGCGATTGGCCGACGGGAACTTACAAAGTCGACATCTATATAAACGGTACCTTCGCGAAAACGGTTAATTACCGGGTGTCATGAAACCGTTAGAGGTCGGAGACCAGAGGTCCGAAGGCCCGCCATTTAATAGCCGCGGCCGTGAGGCCGTGGACAGTCAAAACATGAATAATCGAGCGCCGAAGGTGCGGCATTGAATTGCATAGCACGCGAAGAACAATGTCGGCCCTTCGGGCCTCGGCTTCATTGACGAATTCGATCCACGACCTTACGGTCGTGGCTATTAAATGGCGGTCCTTCGGACCTCTGGTCTCTGACCTCCGACTTCTGACCTCTGATCTCTGAACGATGTGGACCGTTCTCATTACGCTGGTAGTCGGAGCCGCGTTCGTCGGCCTTGCTGTCTTCCTCATTATCTATAACAACCAGAAAGAGAAAGAGCGCACCCAGGCGTTGCAACAGTTCGCGGGAACTCTCGGTTGGAGCTTCGCGCCCGACGCGCCGCTGAACATGATTGCCGGACTCGACCGCTTCACGCTATTCACCCACGGACACAGCAAACGGATTAAGAATTTCATGTACGGTCAGGCCCAGGGCGTGAAGGCCGCCGTGTTCGATTACATTTATGTTACGGGTTCAGGCAAGAACCAGCAGACACACTTTCAAACGCTCGTCTATCTTGAGCCGGCGAACCTGGGCCTGCCGATGTTTTCCTTGCGGCCGGAGAGTTTCTTCCACAGGATGCTCAGCGCGCTTGGCTATCAGGACATAGATTTCGGTCAGCGTCCTGAATTCTCACAACAGTACATTCTGCGCGGTCAGGACGAACCGGCAATTCGGCAAACCTTCGACGACCGGGTGCTCGCGTTCTTTGAGAGTTATCCCGGCACCTGCGTGGACGCCGGCGGCAATCAACTTTTCCTATTCCGCGGGGGATACCGATTCCAGGCGCACGAAATCGAAGGCTTTGTCGGTTTGGGATTGCAGGCCTTGAATCTGTTGCGGCAGTAGCGAAGCGGTACGCAGGCATCTTGCCTGCTGACTTTTTGGTGTCAGCTCTTGAATCTTGAAGATGACATTAGCCCACTGATCTTACTGATCTCTGACCTCTGATCTTTGACCTTCTGATCTCTGGCAGCCGGCCTTTGCCCTTCCCGCCGCGCCGCGTTAATCTGCGGCCCGTATGCTGACCATCGAACTCGACGAGCGCCCAACCCCCGAAGACTTCTGCACAGTTCTCGACGGCGTGCGCACCTTCAACCGGGACCAGACCGGCAATGAACGTTCACAGCCAATTGCATATTTTCTGCGTGACGAAGAGTGACAGATTGCCGGTGGCGTACAGGGAAGTCTCTGGGGCCGCTCAGTGCACATCGACGCGCTCTGGGTTCATGAGAACCACCGCGGCAAGGGCTACGGCGCAAAACTAATGAAGGCGATTGAGGAGTACGCCACCGCGCACGCGCATCGCCTGGTCTACCTGGAAACCGCCAGCTTTCAGGCGCTGCCGTTTTATCAGGGCCTGGGTTATGAAATCTTCGGCGAGCTCCCAGAAATCACTGCCGGCCACACGCTGTTTTTCCTGAAGAAGGAACTGTAGCGGTACGCAGGCGTCTCGCCTGCCTTCTGCCTGTTGTCTACTGCTTACTGCCTTCTGCTTCAGCTTGCGTTAAAGGCGGGCAGGATGCCCGTGTACCTACTTAGCCGCGGATTCGATTGTGGGAATTGTTTTTTGCATGTGCTCGATGACGTTGCCACTCAACTCTGTGACGATTACGTTCATCACTCGAAACCCACCCGCTTCCGGCAACTCAAACGAGACGTCGAGATAACCGCTACGGCTCTCAACGATGTCTGAAACAATCTCAGTCATCTGTGTCGGTCGCACCATGCCGTGCGATTCCATTCCCCGGGCCGAGTCGGCCAATGACCAGTTCAGCATGCCGCGGGCTACGCTAATCTTGGCATACATCAGATAACGCTTGCCCGGCTCGACGACAATGCGTTGCGAAAGCCTGCCGCCGGCTTGCGCGGCCATTCCCTGTCCGCCCAGCATAGTGACAACTTCGACGGGACCACTGACAATCCAATCGGCGGCGACGCCTTCGGATCTTCCGGTAACGTCAAAGGATCCGTTGCGCACAAGGTTCTTTCCCTGAAAGATGCCGAGCTCTTCGGCGCGCCAATGCTCGTAAGAGCAAACCTGAACGGTGCTGCTCGACGAGCGCACCCGAATGCCGCGGTTCTGATCTCTGCGGTCCCGAATGAAAAGCACGTTGCCGATGAGCTGCGCAAAAATGCCGGGAGCCACTTCGCCTTTGTGCTCGACGAAACGGTTGCCGTTCTGATCGAGTCCTTCGAAAACTTTGCTCTCGTCAGACTGTAGCCAGTTGCGATCGCGCATGTTGAGCGGTTCGATGCGGCCATCGACATAGTAAAGCAGCGGGCCGCCCGGCTTGTATTCATACGAGATGTGCCGGAACAGCAGACGCGGATCGACATAATAATTTTCCAGCAGCGCTCGCGCCCGGGCGTTCGCTGCGACCGGCTGAATCTCGCGTCCACCCATCAAAGCGTTGTGCAATTGCAGGGCGCTCGCCGGGCGCCCATCGATGGTCCAATAGCAGTTAAAGGTCGGATCCTGATAGATCCAACCGCCCATCTCGGGTATCCAAATCTCAGCTCCCGCGTGCGTGTCGGTCCCAAACGTGCCGTCGCGAACCATTAGGCTCAAGCCCACGCTGCGCGCGATGAGACCCGCGCTCTCGCAAAACGCGACATAAATCTCTGCCAGGTTGCCGCAGAGCACCGGTTTGCCTTGACGCATTTCCAGATAGGCCTCACGCGGCACGCGCGTGGCGAGACCAGGCATCGATATTTTGTAGCGGCTCGAAAAAAGCCAGTTGCGGATCCTGTTCGCGCGCTGCCACGGCCCTTCAGAAATCTGCGTGATGCTGGAAAGTTCACGCCGAAAGAAGGAGATGTCTTCGAGGCTTAGATGGGTTCGCGGCTCAATCGTTCTTTCAAGTTCAGGAACGCCTTTGAACGAGTTGCCTTCCCGCTGAACCGTAAAGGTTACCAGTTCGGCATTGTCAATTTGCGGATCAGTAATCGTGATTCGCGTCGAACCTTCGGGCAGCGGAATGGCAAAGTCCGTGGGTGGCACGCCGGAGGCCAATACGACTGCGGGTCTGAGTCGCATGCGAGAAGCCAGCCGGTAACCGGCGCCGAAAGCCATCGTGACGGCCAGGAGACCGATGGTGACCAGGACAAACCGCGTCCTAAACCTCCGCCAGCGATTCATAGGAGAGTCTCGGATGAAACCCGCATTTCTGTAGCACGCCGGAGGCGTGCGTACCGGCTAAAGCAGGAGATGCCAAAGGGTTAGGGAGACAAAATTCTCGAACTGCAATCAATCAGAGCAATACTATTAGTCCCAGACGCCTGGTGGATCGGATGAGTTACAAGTATTTGGTTGTCGGTGGTCAGTTGTTAGTGGTCAGTTGTTAGTGGTCAGTGGCCAGTTGTCGGGCGCAGAGAATGATCGGAAGACTCAAATTGAGTTACTACTCCAGCGCGGACGAAATTTGATCACCGGCTGATTGCTTTTCCGGCATTATTCGTGTCCATCCGCGTTAATCCGCGGCCAACCTCCCTCTCGCGCTGCGCGCTCGATGCGGACGAGGGCGTCCGAGCTCCCAGCGTCCAGGTCATTTGATTTGCCCGGAGCGGTGCACGCTGAATGTGGCATGCGCATTTTGCGCCTGATTGATTCACGGGCGGGACGCCCGTGCCACTTCTGCCCTTCTTATCCGTGTGTATCTGCGTTAATCCGCGGCTAACCGCTCGCCATTTTGCGACTCCGGCGGAATTGGGCTGGTGGGCAGTTGTACTCCCGCTTGAAGGCGCGGTTGAAGGAAGCTTCGGAACCGTAGCCGACGGCTGCGGCGACCTGGGCCATGCTGTCGTCGTTCGATTGCAGAATGTCGGCGGCCAGCTTCAGCCGCCATTGGCCCAAGTAAGCCATCGGCGGCTCGCCCAGATAATGACGGAACCGCTGGGCCAAGCGCGTGCGTGACAGACCGACATCTCTCGCCAGCTTTGAGATCGTCCAGGGATGCGCGGGATCTCTGTGCAGCAGCGCAAGCGCCTGACCGACGGCCGGGTCGCGCGCGCCGGCCAGCCAGCCAATTTGATCGGATGGCAGAGAGCTGATGTAGCGCCGCAACGTTTCCACGAACAACACTTCAGAAATTTTGGCGTGCACTAGCGCGCTGCCGGCGTTCGTGCCATCCCCATCGCCGACTGAGAATCGGATCGAATTTTCAATCCACTGGCCCGACGGTTCTCTTCCGATATGTACTTTTAGCATCGGAGGCAAGCCTGCCAGAAAGACTTCACTCAGGCGTGGCTCGCACGCCATGAAGCCACATACGAACCGGGTGAGCTCGCCGCCGCCGCCAAACCGCGCGAGCGGCAAGCCCTCGGTCAGGTTCTTCGCAAACGTCTGGAACGAATCAACTGGCTTCTCCGGCCAGCCGTTGCCGAGAAAATGCGCATCGCCGTGGGGAAAAACTACGATGTCGCCGGCTGTTAATTCTTCGCGGCGTCCATCCGGCAACCTGGCATAAGCCCGCCCTTCGGTCAGCAGGTGGTAGAGAACCAGATGGCCGGCTGAAGGGGAAAGATAATGAGCAACCTCT
>DATISD010000523.1:0-2176 GCA_035469005.1 Pyrinomonadaceae bacterium
CGGTCGCGCTTCCGGGCGGGCTGCGCTCAATCGTCTGTTCGCCAACTCGTTGTCCATCCACGAGAATCTCGAACGTGCGCTTGCCGCGCTCTTCGCTGAAGTAAGTTGATACCACTGCCAGCAAGTGATTGGATTCAATCGGCAATTCGAACGAAAACCATTTCTTTCCCCGACGACCGGGACGACCCGTCGAGCGATCCAGCGTTGACTCTTCTCCTTGTTGATTGAATTCTTTCTCCTTTTGCGCATCACCTGGCTGGACGAAACTGATCGTGGCGGCTTCGAGCTTTCGTTGTCGCTCACGCTCGGCAGCGACTTCTGCCAGTTTCTGCTTCCAGCCTTCAGAGTTGTATTCGTCAAAGTAGATCGCGTAAGTGCGGCGATGCAGACGATAGAAAGGAACGAGATCTACCTCTCGCAACTGATCGTCGGTGTCCCGTCCGGCAGCGTGAAAGTTACCCGGCTTGTCGGCTACAGGTTTCAACCAGTCTGTTACGGTACGGTCGGAAACGAACGAGGGAATGGTTGGCGCTGGTTGCCCGCCGCCTCCGCGTCGCTCACGTTCAGGTCCCAACTCGCCGGCCAGCACCAGCGGTCCCCACATCAAGGCGACGCGATTCGGATTGTCGGGTGTCGGCTCAATACGAAGTGTCTTCGGTAAAATGAGCGCCACGGTGTCGCCATTCTTCCAGTTCCGCTTCATTTCGACATAGGAACCGGGCTTCGAAATATCTTTCACCGCTACTCCGTTAACTTTGATTGTGAATCCCGTTCCGGCCCACGATGGACGACGCAGCGCCAGCGTGAACTGTTTAGCTTTGGGAGTCGAAATCTTCAGCGTCGCGGAATCGCCTTCCGGAAAACTTGTATCCATCGCGATGCCGACACCCGCCGATTGCCATTTAGCCGTGGAAGGAGCATAGAAGTTCACCCACAACTTGTCGCCGGATTCGTAGTACATCCCGTCGCCATGAAGGCCGTGACTCTCCATGCCACTGCCGACGCAGCAAGTGAAGCCTCGCATCATGTCATGATACTCATGCTGAGCGGCGCGACCCACCGGCACCATATAACAGGTGCGGCCATCTTCGGGATCGATTGAACCGAGCACATGATTGAACAATGCACGCTCTTCAAACTCGGCATACTTGATCTCCGGATGAATCGCGAACAGACGGCGCGTCATCTTGAGCATGTTATAAACGTTGCAGCTTTCGTCGGTCCGCCCATCAACTCGATCACCAAGTTTGTCTGGCGGCCCAAAGTACTCGTCACGACCGTGACCGCCGGTTGCGTAGCTGTGATGCAACGCCACCGCATCCCAGAAAAATTCTGCCGCTACACCGTCTGTCTTGTCCCCTGTGTAGATGTAGCGCGCAAGATAGCCCAGCAGCTTTGGCACCTGGGTGTTGCCGTGCAAGCCCGCAAGGATGTCCTGGCGTCGCGCCAAAGGATCGAGCACGGCGTGATGATCGAAGTGATGCGACAGCGCCAGCCAGCGCTTATCGCCAGTGTCGGCGTAAAGATCAGCGAGCACTTCATTCATGCCGCCGAATTCCGTGTTGAGCATTTTTTGAGTTTGCGCTTCATCCAGTTTCGACAGAATGCTTTCCGCCCACGCCGCAAATTTCGTCTCGACTTCGAGCGCCGTGCGATTACCCGTGTAGCGATAAGCATCGCGCAATCCCGCAAACGTCTTGTGCAACGTGTACCAGGGCGACCACATGCCATTCAGATCAAATGAACCCGAACGAATATTGCCGCTGGCAACCTCCGCCCACTTCTCGCGTCCGCCTTCAAGCGCACTGAGATATCCATCGCCATTCTTGTCCTGCACTTCCTTCATCTCTTTGACGAGGTACTCAGCGCGTTCTTTGAATCGCGCATCTCCGGTCGCTGCGTACATCAGAGACACGGCAGACAGATAATGCCCCGCGATGTGTCCGGTGAGATTCCTGCCGTCGCCATCCCAGCCGCCGTAACCCGGTGCCTTCGGTTCGAGGCCGGCGCGCTTGCGGTAATAGGACATCATGCGATCCGGTTCCAGCTTGAGCAGGTAATCGATGTCCAAGTCCTGCGCATGCTTCAGCGGCCCGCCGGTCAACCGCACCGCTGACAACGGCAAAGGACGTGCTATCTCCGGTTTTGCGTTCTTGATTTGCTGGGCATCCGTTGC
>DATISD010000524.1:0-2302 GCA_035469005.1 Pyrinomonadaceae bacterium
GTATTCCGGTTGGCCAGGCGATTTGAATTTGAATTACCGTTATTGTTGTTATTGCTGTTGGTGACGCTGGCAATCGCGAAAATCAAAATCACCACGCCGATACCCATGAACACCAGCACCGCCCCAATGCCCAGGATCCACGGCCAAACGCTGCGCTTTTGCGGCGCTGCTGGCGGCATCGGACTCCACGCTGGTGCCGGTGATGGCGAGACTGGCGGCGGCGGAGTGGGCACCTGTCCTGGATAAGCAATCGTCGGCTGGGGTGAGGTTTCGCGCCCCGACGGGTATTGCACCGTAGCGCCCGGATCGAATGATGACGGCGCGGCCGTGCTCACCAGGGGCGACCCGTCGTCCAGACAAAAGCTCAAAGCGTCATCAGTGTAAGTACGATTGCATTGGGGACAGCGCTTCATATTGGCCTCGATTCGTGATTAATGCTGAATCCGAAAGCGGCAGCGAGCACGGCGCACTCGAATCTACAGCTTACGATTCAAGATTCGCGTCAGTCTATACGAGAAGCGAGGCGCGCTCAAGAGCAGAGTATTGTGAACCGCCACAGATAAACACGGACTACGCAGATCAAAATTCCGAATGGACATGATTCTTTTCAATACGTGTCTATCTGTGAATCTGTGGCTAATTACAAGGTACGCCCACAGCGCCCGCAGAACCTGGTCCCCGAAGGATAAGTAGTGTTGCAGCCCGCGCAGATGGCCTGAACCGGCCGGGGAGCGTTCCAGGGGATCGCTGAACCACCCAACGAAGCGCCGCAGCGTCCGCAGAACTTCGTGCCCGCCGGTTGATCCGCACCGCAACGAGTACACCGAATCTTATTTGGTGAGCCACCAAGACTGGGTTGATTTAGACTCGAACCTGGCTGATTCAGGCTGGGACTTGGTTGATTCAGGCTGGGATAAGAAGCTGGAGGGGGCGGAGTGCGTGGTTGACCCGAAGAGTCAGCCGTCACCATCTCGAAATTAGTATTGCCACAGCGGCCGCAAAACTTTGTGCCGGCCGCAAAACGTGATCCGCAATTGGTGCACGCGACCACCCCCGGCGGCGGCAGAACCATTCCCGACACGCTGCCAAGGCTGCCTCCTTGCGAAGGCGACAAGCCGCTCGAAGGCGTTGACTTGAATTGTGCCTGGATGATTTGTTCATCAGCGTCGGGTCGAATCTCAATAATGCGCTCATCGTCCCTGTCGCCGGCATGCGCAACCCGGAGCACGTGTTTGCCGGGCGGAATTGATTTCAGGATCACTCGTCCGGATCGTCCAATGCTCCCGTGTCGTTCATCGTCGACGTAAACCTCGGCGCCCGTCGGAGCCATGACCACAACACGCGTTTCGCCTTTCTCTTCTTTAACCGACGCGCCACCGAAAGCTTCATCAAATTCAGCGAACCAATCGCCCACCGTGGCCGGGCGAGCATCTGCCTCTCTTTGCAGAGCGCGCATTACGGATGCTTCGACAGGCGACGGAATGTCTGATCGAATTGTGCTCAACGCGGGAGCATCCTGCGTCAGCTTCTGAGCAAAGATTTGCATGATGTCGCCGGTGAAAGGCGGCTTACCGCCAAGCATGTGATAAGCAATCGCGCCGATCGCATAGACGTCCGCCCGCGCGTCAAGCGCTACTCCCGATTGCATCTGCTCAGGAGCCATGTACTCCGGCGTGCCCAGTATCCCGCGCGAAGCCGGGCCACTGCCGGATGTGATACCCGCCAGGCTTTGACTGATAATTTTTGCGAGACCAAAATCACCGACTTTCACGATGTCGTCGCCGGTAATCCTGGTGTCCTTTTTCTTTCGCTGGACGATGAAAACGTTTGCAGGTTTCAGGTCGCGATGCAGGATTCCTTCATCATGCGCAGCTTCAACGCCGGCACTGATCTGTTTCAGCAAGCCGTGGGCTCGTTGCACTGAAATCGTCCCCTCGCGGCGAAGCAGGTGATAGAGCGACTCGCCTTCGACGTATTCCATCACCAGAAAGAAGACGCCTTCTTCACTCTTACCAAAGTCGGTTACGCCAACAATGTTCGGATGTTGAATAGAAGCCGTAGTTCTGGCTTCGCGCTCAAAGCGCGCAATCGCTTCGCCTTCCTGCAGGTCTTCGTCTGTGAGGACGTCGGGACGGATGGTTTTGACCGCAACTCGCCGCGTGATCAAATTCTCGTCGCGGGCCACGTAGACCTGGCCCATGGCGCCCCGGCCCAGGCGCTTCTCAAGCCGATACCGCCCGTTCAGTAGGGTCGTGCCGGGCAGTGTGTTCTTGGTCTTTGCCTGATCGTCAGGGCAAAGAAG
>DATISD010000525.1:0-2683 GCA_035469005.1 Pyrinomonadaceae bacterium
ATCGCTTTGACAGTCGCGCCGCTGATTGGCCGTATCCTCTTTGGCGGCGGCGCGGCGCAGTAACGGGTACGCACTCCTCCGGAGTGCTGCCTGTCGAGCACGCCGGAGGCGTGCGTACCGATATGTTGACCAAGACTCAACCAGACGAGATTCAGGACTATCTTGCGGACGCGAGTTACGTGAAGGGCGGCCACGCGTCGCGCGTGGTGTTTCCCGAGTCTGCCGAAGACGTCGCGGAGGTCCTGGCGAAGGCAACCAGTGATCGCACGCCGGTAACGGTTTCCGGCGCCGGGACTGGAACAGTCGGCGGGCGGGTGCCATTTGGCGGCGTGGTTCTGGCAACCAACAAGCTGAACCGGATCATTATTGAAAATGAAAAGTGCGAAGCCGAAGCCGGGGTCAGGTTATCCGATCTTCAATCCACAGTTAACGCGCAATCACTTTTCTATCCGCCTGATCCGACTGAGCGCAGTTGTTTTCTCGGCGGCACGATTGCGACCAATGCCTCAGGTGCGCGCACGTTCAAGTACGGCGCCACGAGAAACTATGTCCAGGCTTTGAAAGTTGTACTGGCCTCGGGTGACATTATCGATCTACAGCGCGGCGAGCTCTTCGCCGGTAAAGACGGTAAGGTCTTTATTCCGCTTTCATCCGGCGGATCGATCGAGGCGCAGTTACCAACGTACTCAATGCCGCGCGTGCGAAAGCACGCGTCAGGTTATTTCGTCGCGCCCGAAATGGATGTGATCGATCTCTTTATTGGCAGCGAAGGCACGCTCGGCGTAATCACCGAAGCCGAATTGCGGCTGTTGCCGAAACCAGCGGGCCTGTTGAGCGGA
Source organism: Pyrinomonadaceae bacterium (assembly GCA_035469005.1). GTDB lineage: Bacteria > Acidobacteriota > Blastocatellia > Pyrinomonadales > Pyrinomonadaceae > UBA11740. The sequence continues at coordinate 840 of DATISD010000525.1, forward strand.
GTCGTTTTCTTTGACGACGAAGACAATTTGCTTGCCTTTGTTCGCGCCGCGCGAGAACGCTCGTTGGCAAGCCGGGGCAGTAGCCCGACCGTTAGGGAGGGCTCGGTTATCGACGCGCGCGCACTCGAATACTTCGATGTTGAATCACTCAATTTTCTCCGTCAAAGGTACGATTCCGTTCCCGAGCGATGCACTGGAGCAATCTTCTTCGAGCAGGAGACAACACCCGAGACGGAAGACTCATTGATGAACGAATGGCTCGTCCTGGTGGAAACGCATCAAGCGCTCGCGGATGAATCATGGTTCGCTGCCAACGAAGCCGATCAGGCAAAGCTGCGCGAGTTTCGTCACGCGCTGCCGGTGCTAATGAATGAATGGTTCGCTCGCTATCAGCAGCGAAAAGTGTCGACCGACATGGCTGTGCCCGACGAAGCATTTGCCGGAATGCTGCATTTCTATCAGGATATTTTGCGCGGTGGCGACCTTCGCTACACAATCTTTGGCCACATCGGCGACAATCATGTTCATGTCAATATTCTGCCGCGCAACGACACTGAGGCGGCGAAAGCCTGGGGGATTTATTACCGCTTCATTCGTCGCGCCGTTGACGTCGGCGGGACGATTTCGGCTGAACATGGAATCGGAAAGCTGAAGCGAGATTATTTGGTTGAGCTTTACGGTGAGCAGCATCTGCGGGAGATGGCGAAGCTCAAACTTGCTTTCGACCCGGCGGGAATTTTGGGCCGTGGGAATATCATTCCTGAGAATTACTATCGGACCTCGATGGCATGAACCTTCAACGCGTTCGAGAACTGCTAAAACAGGGCGCGATTGAGTTTGATTTGTCGTTGCACGCGCTGACTGAAGCCAGAAAGGACGGGCTTACTACCGACGATCTCGAAGCAGCAGTGATGTCAGGCAACTTAGTAGAAGACTATGGCGAGCGAGCACTGTTGCTCTACTTTGCCCCCGACTATCAGATTCCTGTCCACGTCGTGTTAGAATTCATGGAGCCCGACGAGAGAGCTACCATCGTTACCGCTTATGTTCCGGATCGCACACTGTGGGAAACTAACTGGATGAGGCGGAAGCGCTTGAAAAGCAAGGGTAAGAAAAAGAAGCGATGAGAACGCGATGCAGCAGCGGTTGTCCGGGCACACCGGTGTCGGGTTACACAACTCAGACATTTAAGCGGCGCGGGTCCCCCGTGAAGGTTGCCATTCGGCGTATTCCTGCCGCCGTTTGTCCTGTCTGTAACCAATCCTACGTGAGCCGAGAGACGGGCCAACAAATTGACCTGCTACTGAAACCCTTTCATGGCAAGCACGATCAGATTCCTCGTTTGCCGCCGGCCGAAGTTACAATCGATTTCCAGGAAGCCGTCGCGGCCTTGAAAGCTGCTTGAATCAACAGCTCCAATTTCCGCAGGAGCCATAAGGGATTGTTTGATGCAGATAAAACATGAACTGTGATCCTATGAAGCCGCTCGTAGTCTTCCTCATATTCGCCTCTATCGTTCCTGCTGCAAAACAAGAAACAAAGCTCGACGAGTTCTTCATCAAGGGAGATCATTTCACTTACAACGGTTACACCATTACCCGCAGCTTCGCAGCTTGGCGCGAACCTCCGTTCGGTGATTCACAGATTACAATCAACCGCGGTAAAACGGAATTAGCTCGGATCAAAGGCTGTTGCTTCAGGGAGACTACTCGATTTGCTTTGCTGCCACTGCTCGGCGACGACCGAAAACAACTAATCATTGAGGCGTATTCCGGCGGCGGACATTGCTGCACTTCTTATCACATCTACGATCTCGGACCCCTTTCGTGTCCTTTTTGATGGCG
>DATISD010000526.1:0-3800 GCA_035469005.1 Pyrinomonadaceae bacterium
GGCTTCCGCAAATAGCAGCACCTACAACGTCCTGTTTCCGGAATCCAAAACAAATAATGGTTCGCCGCGGGTCGCCGCCGGCCAGCAATTGCAAACCGACTGGATGCGTTTCGACGAACAACAGGGTACTGAGAAATTCTGGATGGTGTGGTCGGCGACGCCGGTCAAGGAATTAGAAGCGGTTACCGAAGCAGTAAACGATCGAGACCTGGGCGAGATTAAGGACGCCACAAAAGCCCGGGCCGTGCGCGATTTTCTCAATCAGCATGCGACGCCAAAGCCGGAGGTGATGAAGGACTCAGCAAAGAAGCAAAGCGTGGTAAAAGGCAAAGGCGACGTGCTGGTGAACGCGATCGAGTTGGAACATCATTGAGGTACGCGGGCATCCTGCCCGCAATGAGTGCGAGCGCGAAAGGTTCTTAGGTTCGGTAAGCCCCGTTAGGCGTGTGATATTTGTAGACTCAGACTAGTTCAATTACTTAGCTCCGTTAGGAGCGCAATGTTTATGTCCCTCCTAACGGAGCTGGGAATAAAATTGAATCGCATTTTCTATAAATATTTCACTCCTAAGGGAGCGAAGCAGCGGTTTTGATTAGAAGCGCATTGCGTGACATTTCTAACCAGATGAACACGATCAGCAAGCTCGCCATCGCCATTCTGATTTGCCTGGCTTTCAATTTCGCTACTGCGCAGCAGCAAACCGGTCAGGAGGAAGAAGAGTCGTCCCGCCAGATCGTCCTCGATCGCTTCAACAAGGCGCGACCGTTTTCCGAAGCCAAAGGTGGCGTCGACAATGCTTCAGCCAAGCAGGCCACGAAGCCGCCCCTCTACCGACGCACCGGCAACGTCCGTCTGCCGCGCACTCGCCGAGGCACCCGGCCCGAGGCCAGTGAAGAAATTGGGATCACTGTTTGGCGTCTGCGTCCGTCGCGCGAAAATGATGAAGGTGGCCGCGTCCTGGTGCTCGATGGTTTAAAGCAGACGTCATACACGCCCGAGCGAATCGCAGCGAGCACGCTTTTGAATATCGGTGATCGTGTTCGCCTCACGGTCGAGTCACCGCGTCCCGGCTTTCTCTACATCATCGATCGCGAGCAGTACGCCGACGGCTCGCTGGGCGAACCGATGCTGATTTTCCCAACCAAGCAAACGCGCGGTGGTGATAATCGCGTGATGCCGGGAAGGTTGATCGACATTCCGGCCCAGGAAGATCAGTACAGCTATTTCACCGCGCAGCCCGCCGGCGACCGGCGCGATCAGATTGCCGAAGCTCTGACGGTAATTCTGACTCCCCAACCGCTTCCTTTGACCATCGGCAATCAACCGTTGCGCGTGTCACCGTCACAGATTGACCAGTGGGACAAGCTTTGGGGTGGAGTCGCCGAAACGCTGGAGCTGGTTGGCGGCGCAGGCCGCACCTGGACCAACGAAGAGAAATCGGCCGGCGCAGCGAACGGACGGCAACTCACACAGGCTGGCCCACCGCCGCAGACGGTTTATCGCGTCGCGCGCAAGGCGGGGGGATCTTTGCTGGTAACCGTGCCCCTCAGGTATGCGAGGTGAAGTCGCACGCGCATCTTGCGCGTGGTTTTCACGGGCGAGACGCCCGTGCCACTGCTCAAAACTACGGCAGTACGCTATGCGAGGTGAATTTCAAACTACTTGTGTTAACCTTTCGCTCCGCTGGACTGCAACCTTTTAACTTAAACTCAGGAGGACCTACGATGTTACGAAATTTGATTAAGAGAAAAGCACTAATGCTAGCCGCCGGTTGTTTTGGAGTTATCGCCCTGGCCATTGCCGCCGCGCCGACGCCAAACTCAGCCGCCGATTTTTCCGGACGCGAAATTCTAAGCGTTACCCGTATCGCACACGGAGGCGCTGACTATGCAACTCTCCAGTATGTCACCGTCAAAGCCACTGGTTTTGTGAATGCGGTTGCCTTTGGCGCCGCCGGCGCCAATCCGCTCGGCGGCATGGCCGAAGTAAAACTGGGCATTACCGACTACCAGGACAAGATGATGCGACGTCGCCTGGAAGTTGCGCCCAGCGCCACGCTTCCTGGCCGCACTTATCTCGTGTTTACCGGCTCGACGGGCGGCGGTATGATTTTTGGAAACGAGTTTCGCGTGCGCGAGGCCGCGGCGTCGCGTCACTGGGGCATGATGGGGTTTGATACTCTCAATCGCGCCATCGAAGGCCAACTGGTTACCGCGCGTCAAAGCGATGAAGGCAATGATTATGTCGTCGAGGTCAAATTCAATTCTGACGACACAGTCCGATATTGGATCAACAAGCAGACTTTTCTGATCGATAAAATCACCACCCGTTACCGGAGTCAGGTGTTGATTGAAGAAGAGCGCAGCAACTATCGCCGCGCAGACTGCATGATGCTGCCGTTTCACGTCGTGACCCGTTTGCAGGGCCAGCCGCTCGCCGACCTGGATATCACCAGCTATGACCTGAAGAGCGCGGTGCCAGCCGTGACGTTTACGATGACGGCAATTCCGTAGTTGCTCGCCGCTAACCGGCTGAGGTTGGGTTATGAGATCGCGGGAACTAGATCTTTTGCGATTCGTATTCCTCGCTCTATTGCTGGTTGTGCCGGGCAGCGTCTCGATGGGCGGCGCCGTAAGTCCTCGGCCGCCCATCTTTCCCACACAATCACGAACAATCGATTCGTGGCTGGACTATAAGTTCGATCCGAACGCGTCCATGGGCGATGCCCGTAACCCGGCGGTCATATTGCCCTCAAGCTTCGCAACGATTCTCGGAACTGTGCCCGGCGCCGTCCGTTCCGGAGATGCGATCCTGGTCCCGGCGGCTGAACTGCAAAAGATCGCGAAGCAACCGCTCGCGTTACTCACGCTCGGTCCCATTCTGAGTCAGCTTTCAAACGTGAAATCGTTCGACGGCTTTAACGCAGTTGACATGATGGGCACGATTCGGAATTTGCCTTCTGAAATCATGGAGGCGCCTGACGCCGTAGCGCGAAAAACCAATGGCCAGAACCCGGATGAATTAAGAAAGCTTCTGCACGACGGCGACATCGTCTTTGGCTCGCATGTGATCAATTACATGACGTGGGGCCGTTTTAATCATGCAGCGATTGTGCTCGATGCGGCGCGCGGCGTCGTTGCGGAATCGACTGCCGCACCACCGAGCGATATGCCGGGCGTGCGTCTGATTGACTGGGATAAATTTGTAGGCAATTACGCGCACGTAGGCATTGTGAGATTAAAGCCTTCCAAAGCCGGGCAATTGTCGAAAGTGATCGCCTGGGTAACTGACCGCAAAGGCAAACCTTATCGCTGGCCGATTATTCAGGGCCTCGACAAAACCGATCAAAGTCGCTTCTATTGCAGCCAACTCGTCTGGGTCGCTTTCAAAGATGTTATGAATTTAGATTTGGACGTTGATAAAGGCGTGCTCGTCTTTCCGGATGATATTTATTACTCGAAGGAATACGTGGACATAATCGTGCCTTGAAAGTCTCATCGATACCGTTCCTCTTGAGCCCGCGAAGCGGGGCGATAGAATAAGACGTTCACCAACCAATCTTGATATGAACTAATCTTCGGACGATAATAAATCCAGACTAGCCATGAAGAACAAATATCAAGTTGTGCCTCAAACAGTAACCCCAAAGAAACCAGCGAAGGCGGAACTCTCAGATGCCGAATTCCGTCGCCGGTTAAAGAATATTTCGGAATGGAGAAAGAAGCGCCTTGCCCAGCTTCGTACCAAAGATCCGCGTTGAGGTTTACGTCCCGCTTCGTTACTAGCCTGCTTACCAAGAC
>DATISD010000527.1:0-4163 GCA_035469005.1 Pyrinomonadaceae bacterium
GCTATCGCAATTAACTGTGCCCGCTCTTTGACAAAGTCCTTCCCGGAGAATTCGATGTCTTTCGCCTCTGCTGTATCGGCCAGTTCCTGGGCCTTTTTGGTCAGCGAATTGATCTCAGCGATCAACTTGCCTGAATTTCGATTCCCATCAGCTTCTGTCAATCATGTCTCAACGCCCTTACCGGATCGATCCTTGCCGCGCGTGCCGCCGGATACAACGCTGCCAGAATTGAAACCGACAATGCGAACAGGATCGCTCCCAACCACAGGTAAGGCGGCAGCGAGAAGAAATCGACGAACGACGCGCCTTGCGGTTTCAAAACAAATCTATACGCCAGGCGATTGGCCAACCCGTCGATTCCCCATGCGGCCAGCACGCCAATGATGCCGCCCGTCAAACCAATCACCGCCGCTTCAAAGAAGAAGATTAGTTTGATCTCGCGGTCCTCGGCGCCGATCGCCTTCATGATTCCAATCTCCCGCGTGCGTTCGAGAATCGACATAATCATCGTGTTCGCAATTCCGAAACTTGCTACCAGGAGCGAAATGCCGCCGAGCAATCCCAGCACTGAATCGATGATCAGAAAGACGGTGCGAATCTGATCCAACTGATCGACGATCGAAAAGCTGCTGAAGCCAAGGTCCGTGAGACGCTTGCGCACATCGGTGAGCGCGACCGGGTCGGTGACTCGCACGACTGCCGATCCGTAGCCTTCACTATCAGCCTGGCCAAGCTGACCACTTTGGCGCGCCAGGGCCAGCGCGACTTCGCCCATGGGGTTACGGTGCTTCCTCACCCAATCGTGCGCCGCCGGCAATGGCACATAAACGGAGGCATTGAACATCAGGCCGACTGGTCCACCCTGGGCGGCGCCTTCCCTTTTTTCTTTTCCCAGAACGCCACCGATGCGAAATGTTCGCGCAGCGACGGCATTGGCCGGACCAGTCTGGTTATCCTCTCCCAAAGGCAATCCAAAGAAGCTCAAGCCGTTCTCGTCTTCGCCAGTCTCTTCCTTCTTCGCATCACCCGGCTTCGCCTGATCTCCATCTCCAGTCTTCTCTGCTCGTGTACTCAAAAATTCAATCGTCTGGCCCAACGCATCCGCAGGCTTAGCGTAACCACACGTCTCGACAAAAACTTCGTCGACGACGGCCTCGTCGGCATCAGCCCGGCTCATCATTTGGCCTGCCGCAAAAATCTTGAAACGCGAAGACGAATTGGGAATCGATGCGGCCGCGACCGTCTGCGGAAAGACCTTGCCGTTACAGCGCAAGTAGACGGTAAAGGCAATATCGGGTTCGACATAAGCAACTCCCGGAATTTTAGAGATTTCGGCGATCCCGGCGTCGTCCAGAATGCGCGTTGGGGCTTTGTCGCCTCTAAACGCCGGCCCGCGGCGATCACCCGGATTCTCGTCCCGCCTTAGTTTGGGATCAACGTTGGTCAGTGCCATGCTGAAGACACTCTTACCGAAGACGCGAATTTCATTGAACAAATCCAGGGCGCGAAATCGCGAGAGCATGTTGCGCTGTAATCCGAGGCCGAACGAGACCATAGTTACGATTACGGCCACGCCAACGATCACGCCCATTGAAGTCAGCGTCGCGCGCAACTTCGCTTCGCGCAGGTTCCTTAGAGCAAGCTTGAGCAGGTCGAAAAACGGCATAGATAATTAAACGGCAAAGCGCGGCTAGATTAACGCATTTGCAGTTACTAGTCAGTAGCAGGGCCGGGGACATCACCATCCGCGTGAGCGCACGAATGATGCTAACGCAGGAGCGAGCATTCGGGCCGCCTCTCAAAGGCAACCTTTTGCACCTTTGGTGAATGCTCTTTCTGGTTCAGAAACGTCTGAAATGGCGCGCGAAAATCTGGTCCGCGAACGTACAGTTAATGCAACCCAGGTGTGGATTCCCGTATCTAATGATTGTCCCCGAAACAATTGAAAGCGAGATTTTAGCCCTCAAGAGATATGGCACGACGGCCCCTCGACCTCACTTGAAACTGCAATCTTGCGAAGAGAAGAAAAGCCTGTTAGAAAGTTCGAAGGATTAAGGAGTAAACCCCAGATGTTCCCTATTAAAAGTACCTATGCAAAGATTGCAGCAATTGCGAGCCTCGTGTTTCTTTTCGCGGCCGCTTCAATTGGTAAGACCCATTCAGACAGTAAGTTTTCCTCAATCAAGATTGGCAATTTCGGCCAGATGGACGACCGCTTCTATCGCGGCGGGCGCCCGAAGGAAAAGGATTTCGCAGCGCTGAAAGCGTTGGGCATTCATACCATCATAGATTTGACGGACAATACGCCGCAGGAAAGAGGCTATGTCGAAGCTCAGGGTATGCGCTATGTAAACATCGCGATTCCTGACAAACATGATCCGTCCGAAGGGCAGATTTCTGAATTCCTCAAAGTGGTGAATGACCCTGAAACCGGCAAGTTCTACGTTCACTGCGCGGGCGGCCGCCATCGCACGGGCGTGATGGGCGCGATTTACCGCTTCAACAATTATCACTGGAACTTCGACCAGGTCTATGCCGAGATGCTGGACTTTGACTTCTATACCTCAAATGGTCACGGTGGTCAGAAGAAGTTCGTCGAGAATTATGCCCAGCACATGCTGAACAGTGTCGCAGCCGATGCGTCCACCGGTTCGGCCAGGCAGTAAGAATTTGAGTCCCCGAATCTGAAAAGTCCGATTTGCGAATTCAAGAGAAGGCCGCTTCTGACGAGGCGGCCTTTTTGCTTATCAGAGAACTATCCTTGCAGCTTTCTAGCGCTTTCCTTCTAGTTGACTACGGTCGACATCCCGGCCCATTCGTTTGTTAATATGTAGCTCGATCAATTCCCCATCAGCGGCCCTCTGCATCAGAACCCGGCCAAATCCTCGACGGATGCGGTCTCAATTCTCTTCCCGGATAGGAGTTCGATCGTGCGATCACTGAATAGAAACCGCGGGCTCGTTCTGCTCGCGAGTCTGGCAATCATCTCCGCTTTATCACTGCAGGGATTTTCGAGTGCAAAAGCGAAAAAGAAGAAGAAACAACAGGCGCAGAAGGCCGCCGTTCTTTGGCGGGATCCCGGAAACATTCGCACACGCGATCTCTACTACGGTCCCGGCTCGAAGGACCTGGCGCCGGCGCCGCCATTCCGCTTCCTGAAAGAGGTGAAAGAAGGTAGCAATCCAAAATTTGAAGTTGAAGATGCGCGCGGCGCCAAGTGGCGGGTCAAGCTCGGACCCGAAGCGCAGTCGGAAACGGTTTCCAGCCGCTTGCTTTGGGCCGTAGGCTACAACGCGGAAGAGTCTTACTATTTCGACCGCGCCAACATCGCGGGTTTGCGGCGTCTTTCGCGCGGTCAGCAGTACGTTCAAGGTGAGTCCGTGCGGGGCGCGCGATTCGAGCCGCGCCGCAAAGATGTTGAGCGCGGCAAGCAGTGGGGCTGGTCAAAGAATCCGTTCAAGGATACGCGTGAATTGAACGGCCTCAAGACGATGATGGTGCTGCTGAATAATTGGGACACGTTCAAGAAGAACAACCGCGTGCTTCACGTTAAGGAGACGGGCGAAGACCGATACACCGTTACGGATCTGGGCGCGACGATGGGCGCGGTCGGAGGATTTGGCCGTCATCGTTCAAAGAACAATGTTCAGGATTTCGAACGCCAGCGATTTGTGCGCAAGGTTGATAAAGACGGCAAGGTGAAATTCGACTACGATCTCAAACCAAAGAAGTTGGGATTGATTAGCCTGGTCTACCCGCCTTACTTTTTCCGGCAACGAAAAGCGACGAACGCGATGCAGAGAGTGCCCGCAGACCACGCAGCCTGGATCGGCGCGCAGCTCGCGCAATTATCGGACGACCAGTTGCGCGACAGCTTCCGCGCTGCCGGCTACGACCGAGCGACCACGGAGAGGTACGTGCGCACTTTGCGCAGCCGGATAAATGAGTTGAATCGGTTGCGTGAGGCCGAGCTTGCATCACGACAAAGACGGGTACGATAAACGAATTATGGTAAAGAACATCGCGGCCCAGAACTGCATGCTCTAACTCTGATCCGTCCTCTGTACCTACGGAAACATTCGATCGTCCGAAGTGTGGCGCACCCGTCAGCTGTGAACCCGGCATCGCGGGCACCGCGCGGTGCGCCTACTGCCCCGCAAAAC
>DATISD010000528.1:0-7461 GCA_035469005.1 Pyrinomonadaceae bacterium
CTTCCCACTGCGATAGAAATGGATCTGCACCTCCTCGAGCGTGGCCATCCCTTCTTCAATTTCGTTGTCGATTAAGGAAAGAAATCTCTCGAGCTTTTCACGCGTGTCCACGATCTCGACAATGATCGGCAAGTCCTGCGACAGCCGCTCAATTTTGAAGGTGTGCAGCCGGCTGTGCGCGCCAAAACCCATCATGCCTCGCATTACAGTTGCGCCAGCCAGCCCTTCTTCGCGGGCTTTCGTTACAATCCACTCATGTAAAAGCCTGCCATCATGGCGATCGCTTTCGCCAATGAAGATACGCAGCAGGTAACCTTCAGCGGGAAGAATCATCGTTATCACCTCCGAATCCGCCGGCGCAAGCTGACAGCTTGCGCTACATTTATCTCCAAATCTGGTATGCGACGGCGCGACTAATCCAAACGGCTCCCAGGCACAGCACGAGATGCGCGGCCACATTCAGTGCCGCCAGCAAGCTTTCGCCTTCGCGCCAAAGATTGATCGTCTCGTTACCGAAAGCCGAGAAGGTCGTGAAGCCGCCCAGCACGCCGATGAAAATCAGCGTACGCGTTTCCGCCGTAAAGACGCCACGGGTCTCAGCCAGGTGGGAAAGAAATCCGATCGCCAGACAACCGATGAGGTTTACGGCCAGCGTACCGTACGGAAATTGAATGCTGCGGCTGAAACCCTGCACAAATCCACTTACGGAATAGCGCAGAGCAGAACCGATGAAACCGCCGATCCCGGCCAAAAGTAATTTACCCATGTGTCTCGGAGACTCCTAACCAGTTTTTGGTAGGAGTCATCAGCCGGGCAGGCGGTTAATGGCGGACTCCATCGCCGGCAATCTTTCTAGCACATCAAAAGTTCAGCTTCAAACCAGACTGAAATTGTCGCGGGTCGAGGGCCAGGTTTCCTGACAACAGACAGACGCTAAACATCGGAAAGTGCCGGAGTCGAGTATGGCCAGGAGCTCTCGAGTGTCAGCGCCAAGGCCTCCACTCATTCATACCCTTGGCAACCAGGCAGAATTTCTTAGCAGGACTGACCCACCTTTGGCTCGAGTATCGAGGCGAGCGAGGTTAGGAAGTCTTGTGGTTCGATCGGCTTTGGCACATGAATTTGAAAACCGGCAGAGAGGGCCTGCAAGCGATCCTCATCCGTGGCGTAGGCGGTCAGGGCCATGGCCGGAATGCCCCGGCCGCGATCAGGCTCCAACTCTCGCAATTTCCTGATCAGGCTGTAACCATCCTCATTAGGCATGCCGATATCGCTGACCAGCAGATCCGGATTCCACTCATGCAATGCTTGCATTGCGGCGGCGGCTGAGTCAGTGCAACGCACATCACTGCCACACTGCGTAAGAATTGTCATCAGCAGGTCACGCGAGTCGGCCTCGTCGTCGACTACCAGCACTTTAATGCCATTCAGCAGCACCGGAGCACTATACGCCTGCACGTCTCTACTCTCAGAAAGCACGTTGTTAGCGCTGGCAACCACGTCGCTCTTGGCGACCGGGAGGGCGATCGTGAAAGTTGCGCCCAGATTCTTCCCCTCGCTTTCCACGTACACCCGGCCGTTGTGAAGCTCGACCAGGTGCCGCACGATCGCCAGCCCTAATCCCAGCCCGCCATGTTCGCGGGTGGTCGACCCATCAGCTTGCCGAAAGCGATCAAAAATGAACGGCAGAAAATCCGGATCGATTCCGATCCCAGTGTCAGCGACAGCAACGTTGACCCGAGCATCAACCGACGACACCGACACGTTTACTCGTCCGCCGTTGGGTGTGAACTTGATGGCGTTGCTAAAGAGATTCCAAAAAATCTGTTGCAGACGATTGCTGTCACCAATGACGCGGCAGTCACATCCGTTGAGTGCAGTTTCAAAGCGAATCGACTTCGCTTGCGCCCCCGGCCGAATCGAGTCAAATGCCGCTTCAATCACCTTTGATAGATCAACGACGTCGCGCTCGATTTCAAGTTTGCCCGTAATGATTCGCGAAACATCGAGCAAGTCGTCGATCAATTGCGATTGCGAACGGGCATTACGCTCGATGGTTTCAAGACCGCGAATATACTCCTTCTCGTTCAAACCCTTAGTCCGCATTAAATGGCTCCACCCAAGAATGGCGGTCAACGGCGTGCGCAATTCATGCGACAAGGTCGCCAGGAATTCATCCTTGTTTCGGTTGGCAGCTTCCGCTTCTGCCCGCGCGGCTTGTTCGCGCACCAAAAGTCGTGCGCGTTCCTGCTCGGCCTGTTTTCGCACCGCCATTTCCATTCGCAACTCCGTCGCATGGTGCTGCGCCTCAGCGTACAGGTTCGCGTTTTCGTACGCGACCGCAACCTGGGTCGCGAGGGTCGCCGCCAGACGCTCGTCAGCCTCGCTGAATTCGTCCGCATGGCGCTTGTCTACCAGATAGAACCAGCCGCACGTCGCTGCGGCAGACACGATGGCCGCTCCTAAAAAAGATTGCGGTAAATTTCCGTCGTCTTCCGCCTCCAGGAGCAAATCGTCCGCTTCACTCAGCCGCACCGGCGCCCGCTCGGTGGTGACGCGACTGAGAGCCATTTGAATCACCGCGGGAACTTCACCATGGCTTTCAATTTCGCCCTTTGCATTGCAGCGGAAAAAATGGCGAAGCGTCCGGCCGTCATGATCCAGCATGCCGACCGTGACTGATTCCGCACCGATGATTTTCTGCGTCGAGAGGCAGAATTTCTGCAGCACCATCGGCGGCTCGCGCTGGGCTACCAACTCTTGTCCCAGTTCGATCAGCATCCGCAAACGTTCGAGGTTGGCGTTCTCGAGTTCGCGGTTCTTTTGTTCCAAAAGACGCGCCTGGCGTTTCACCTCGCGGGTCTTTTTGAAGAGCTCAACAAAGACCGCGACCTTCGATTTCAGGATGGCTGGGTCGACAGGCTTGACGATGTAATCAACGGCCCCTAACGAATAGCCGCGGCTCAGATGAGTCTGGCCCGTAGTGTTCGCTGTGAGAAAGATGATCGGTATGTCACGGGATTTTTCACGCCGGCGAATCAACTCGGCGGTCTGCAATCCGTCAATTCCGGGCATGTAAACGTCGAGCAGCACTACTGCCGCTTCGTTATCGAGGAGATACCGAAGCGCGTCTTCGCCGGAGCTGGCGCGAATAAGATTACGATCCGGCGCGCGGAGAATTGATTCCAGCGCGAGCAGATTGCTGGGACTGTCGTCCACCATCAGGATGTTAATGCGATTTGCCGCCGCAACCGAATCTTTCACAATTTCTAATCCTCAGTGGAAAGCCATACTCTTAAAAGCGAGAACAGCTGATCGATATCAAGGGGTTTCGAAATGTAATCCGACGCACCAACTTCCAGGCAGTGATCGCGATCGGCTTTCATCGCTTTGGCGGTCAGGGCGATGATCGGCAGCGTCTTGAAATTGTCCATCTGGCGGATGGCGGCAATCGCTTCGTAGCCATCCATTTCAGGCATCATGATGTCCATCAAGACGGCTTCCACGCCGGGCATGGCCTTCAAGAGCTCGATGCCTTTCTGCCCGTTTTCGGCGTGGAGAACTTTCATCTTGTAAGACTCGAGCGCGCTGGTTAAGGCAAAGATGTTCCGCACGTCGTCATCGACGATGAGCACTTTGCGATTAGCCAGTACGGGATCACGCCGGTTCAGTTGCTCGAGCATCTTGCGTTTCGGCTCAGGCAGATTCGCTTCCACCCGATGCAGGAACAGTGCGGTTTCCGCGAGCAAACGTTCCGGCGAATCTGCTTCTTTGATAATCACCGACGTGGCTACCCGGCTCAGATGCATCTCTTCCTTCCGCGTCAGTTCTTTGCCGGTGTAAACGATGATTGGCAGATCAGTCTGGCCGGGATCAGTCTGTAGTTGCTCGATCAATTCAAAGCCCGTCATGTCAGGAAGCTTCAGATCGAGGACCATGCAGTCAAACCGTTGTTCCCTGAGACGATTGAGCGCTTCCTGGCCGGTGCCCACGGCGGTAGTGCGCACGTCGCCATTGCCAATCAATTCCACTACGCTCATGCGCTGCACGTCGTCGTCTTCGACCACGAGCAGTTCGCGCATGTCGCGCGCCAGAAAATCATTCATCGAGTCAAAAGTCTTCTCGAGCTCTCCGTTGGTCACAGGTTTGTTCAGCAGCGTGAACGCTCCCTGGCGCAAGGCCCGCCGGCGCGCCCCCTCAACGCTGATGATATGAACCGGAATATGTCTGGTTCGCGGATCGTGCTTCAGCCGATCGAGAATGGTCCAACCGTCGCGGTCGGGCAGTCGAATGTCCAGAGTGATCGCCGCGGGATGATACTTGTGCGCCAGCGCCAGCGCCGTCTGACCGGTCGTCGCCACCAGACACTTGAATCCTTTTTCATGGGCCAGGTCGACGAGGATGTTCGCAAACTTGCTGTCATCCTCGATGATCAGCACAACTCGGTCGCCTTCCTCGATCTCTACCCGGTCGTCCGCAACCACCTCCTCATCGTTCAGGAGCAAGGCTTCGGTATTAAACGTTTCGGCCGGTGTCCATGCTGCCTCCATCTCCTTTCCGTTACGCTTGCGCGAAATCGGAGGCGCAACCGCCCGGGCCGGCACATATTCGCGCGGCAGAAAGAGGGTGAAGGTGCTGCCCTCGCCCGGCACGCTGGTGACGCGAATCTCGCCGCCCAACAACCTGGCGATTTCGCGGCTGATCGAAAGGCCCAGACCGGTACCACCGTACTTGCGACTGGTGGTGCCATCGGCTTGCTGGAATGCTTCGAAGATAATTCGCTGCTTCTCAGCCGGAATGCCGATGCCGGTGTCGCTGACTGAAAAGGCAATGACCTCGTTCGCCCGATTCAGCGATTCGAGAAAATATTTTTCGTCCTTGGCCGCAGGGTCGATCCTGAGTACGACGTTGCCGCGTTCGGTGAACTTGAATGCGTTCGAGAGCAGGTTCATCAGGATCTGCTGCAGGCGTTTGTTGTCTGTGGTCACGATTGGATCGAGCTTTTCGCTGCGCTCGACGAAGAATTCGATGTTCTTGTCCTGCGCCAGCTGGTGGAAGCTGCGCACGAGCTGATCGCTGACGTCGTCGATCGACACGTCTAAAACTTCGATGCCCATCATGCCCGATTCAATCTTCGAGAGATCCAGAATGTCGTTGATTAGCGAGAGCAAATCGGATCCTGACGAGTGGATGGTTTCCGCAAATTGGACCTGCTTCGGGAGCAGGTTCTCTTCGCCGTTTTCAGCCAATTGCCGCGAGAGAATCAGCATACTGTTGAGCGGCGTGCGCAACTCGTGCGACATATTCGCCAGGAATTCCGACTTGTATTTCGAAGTCAGTGCCAACTGCTCGGCCTTCTCTTCCATCTCCCAGCGCGCCTCTTCGACTTCGCGGTTCTTGGCTTCGACTTCGGCTTTCTGCCGCGCCAGCAGCGCCGCCTTGTCCTGCAATTCTTCGTTCGTCTGGCGTAACTCTTCCTGCTGGCTCTTCAGCAAGTCTTCCGATTCGCGCAAAGACCTGGCCTGTTGTTCGAGCTGTTCGTTGGTCTTCTTCAATTCGTCCTGCTGGCTTTGCAGCTCGGCCGCCAGCGACTGTGATTGCAGCAGCAGGTCTTCGGTTCGAGTATTGGCCTCGATTGTGTTCAAGACGATGCCGATACTTTCCGTCAACTGATCAAGGAACGTAAGGTGGGTGTCGCTGAAAGTGTGGAACGTGGAAAGCTCAATAACAGCTTTCACTTCGCCTTCGAACAGCACCGGCAAAACCACGATATTGTTCGGCGGGCCCTCGCCCAATCCCGATTTGATTTGCACGTAGTTGGCAGGAACATTGGTCACCAGGATGCGCTCTTTTTCGAGCATGCACTGGCCTACCAGACTCTCTCCCGGAGGAAATTCGTTCGCGAGGCTCTTTCGCTTGTTGTAAGCGTACCCACCCAACAACTTCATTACTGGTTCGCCTTTGTCGCTGTTGTTAACGTAAAAGACGCCTTGCTGTGCTTCGACCAGCGGCGCCAGCTCCGACAGGACCATCTGGGCGACGGTCTTCATGTCACGCTGGCCCTGAAGCATTCGGGTGAAGCGAGCGAGGTTCGTCTTCAGCCAGTCCTGCTCGGTATTTTTCTGCGTCGTGTCTTTTAGGTTGAGAATCATTTCGTTGATGTTGTCTTTCAACTTCGCAACCTCACCCTGCGCCTCGACCGTAATGGATCGTGTCAGGTCGCCCTTTGTCACGGCCGTTGATACTTCAGCAATCGCGCGCACCTGATTCGTCAGGTTGGCGGCGAGACCGTTGACGTTATCCGTCAGGTCGCGCCAGGTGCCCGCGGCGCCAGGCACATTCGCCTGGCCGCCGAGCTTGCCTTCGACACCGACCTCGCGGGCCACCGAACTTACCTGGTCGGCAAAGGTCGCGAGCGTGTCCGTCATGTTGTTGATGGTGTCGGCGAGTTCCGCGATTTCGCCTTTCGCCTCCACGGTGAGTTTTCGTTTCAAGTCGCCGTTCGCCACCGCCGTTACCACGCGAGCGATACCGCGCACCTGGTCGGTCAGGTTACTGGCCATCGAGTTCACGTTGTCCGTCAAGTCTTTCCACGTTCCGGCAACGCCGCGGACGTCAGCCTGACCGCCCAGCTTTCCTTCGGTACCGACTTCGCGCGCCACGCGCGTTACTTCAGACGCAAATGAATTCAACTGGTCCACCATCGTATTGATGGTGTTCTTCAGTTCGAGAATCTCGCCCTTCACATCCACCGTGATCTTCTTTGAAAGGTCACCGTTGGCCACCGCGGTCGTAACGTCCGCGATGTTTCGTACCTGACCAGTGAGGTTGCTGGCCATCGAGTTCACATTGTCCGTCAGGTCTTTCCAGGTTCCGGCTACCCCGGGCACGTCAGCCTGGCCGCCGAGTTTTCCTTCGGTACCGACTTCGCGGGCCACGCGCGTCACTTCCGACGCGAATGAGTTCAACTGGTCCACCATCGTATTGATGGTGTTCTTCAGTTCGAGAATCTCGCCCTTCACGTCGACCGTGATCTTTTTCGACAGGTCGCCTCTCGCCACCGCGGTGGTAACTTCCGCGATGTTTCGCACCTGGCCAGTCAGGTTACCGGCCATGAAATTCACGTTGTCGGTCAGGTCTTTCCAGGTTCCATCGACGCCCATTACCTGCGCTTGCCCGCCCAGTCTTCCTTCAGTACCGACTTCGCGCGCCACGCGAGTAACTTCTGATGCGAACGAGCTGAGCTGGTCCACCATCGTGTTGATGGTGATCTTCAGTTCGAGAATTTCTCCCTTCACGTCCACGGTGATCTTCTTTGACAAGTCCCCGTTCGCCACGGCCGTCGTCACGTCGGCGATGTTTCTTACCTGACCCGTGAGGTTGCCGGCCATCGAGTTCACACTGTCCGTCAAATCTTTCCAGGTTCCCGCCACGCCGCGCACGTCAGCCTGGCCGCCCAGT
>DATISD010000529.1:0-9802 GCA_035469005.1 Pyrinomonadaceae bacterium
AATCTGTGTAATCTGTGGATATATGATTGACCTTCAACTGACCGACGACCACGAGGCGTTGATGCAAACTGTGCGCGAGTTCGCGCAGAACGAAGTTGCCCCTTACATTAAAGAATGGGACGAGAAGCAGGAGTCACATCCTGAAGTTTTCAAGAAGATGGCCGAGTTGAATCTGCTCGGCGTCTGCCTTCCCGAGGAATACGGTGGCGCCGGGTTCGATTACATTTCACTCGGCCTTGTGTGTGAAGAACTGGAGGCGGTCGACACGTTTCTGCGCGTCGCCATGTCCGTTCATACCGGATTGAATTCACTGACGCTTTACACGTGGGGCACTGAAGCGCAAAAGCAAAAATATCTGGTGCCCCAGGCTAAGGGCGAGCAGTTGTCCACTTATGGGCTGACTGAGCCGGGCGCAGGCTCGGACGTCGTGGCGGCGCGGTCGACTGCGCGACGCGAAGGCGACGAGTACGTTTTGAACGGCGAGAAAATGTGGATCAGTCTCGCTGATTTCGCCGACAACTTTCTTTTCTTCTGCTGGAGCGATGAAGAGAAGCGGCGCAAACGCGATCACTCCGGCATGTCGTGTTTTATAGTTGAGCGAACTATGAAAGGTTTTACCTCGGGAACTATTCACGGAAAGCTCGGCATTCGCGCGGGCAACACCGGCTACTTTTCGTTGCAGGACGTGCGCGTGCCCAAAGAAAACCTGCTGGGCGAAGAAGGCGAAGGTTTCAAGATCGCTATGTTCGCCCTCGAGCAGGGACGATACACCGTGGCGGCCGGCGCGACCGGCGTGATTCGTGCTTCGCGAGAAGCGTCGATCGCCTACGCGCTGGAACGGGAAACATTCGGAACAAAGATCGCA
Organism: Pyrinomonadaceae bacterium; assembly: GCA_035469005.1. Classification (GTDB taxonomy): domain Bacteria; phylum Acidobacteriota; class Blastocatellia; order Pyrinomonadales; family Pyrinomonadaceae; genus UBA11740. Next base: position 866 of record DATISD010000529.1, read on the forward strand.
AATCATCAACTCGTCAAACAAAAAATTGCCGAGATGGAAGCCGACTATGAAATGTCGCGCCTGCTTTGGTTGAAGGCGGGATGGTTAAAGAACCAGGGAAAGCCGAGCGGCCGCGCGACCAGTCTGGCGAAATGGCAAGCGACCGTGCGCAGCGAGAAGGCTGCGTCGATGGCGATTGAAGTTCACGGGGCAAACGGTTATTCCAACGATTATCCGGTTGAGCGATATCTCCGCAACTGTAAAGCCGCAGTGATCTATGAGGGGACGCGGGACATTCACACACTGATGCAGGCGGATTGGGCTCTGGGCTTGAAGAAAGAGAAGCCGGCGCGCAAGACTCTGCCGGCCTGGAAAGCGGAGGAATCCAGCGCCGTCGCTTTGTAAGCCTCGACTTAAGGTTGTGCCAGAAGCCCGACCGTAAGGGAGGGCAAAGCTAAGCATTGGGAGCCTTGCTTACGCGCGTGCTCCTGACACCAGCAAAAGGCCGAAGCACTTGCTTCGGCCTTTGCGTTTTAGTGAAAGATTCGGCATTAATCTGCGCGGGTCGAAATGGTCTCACGCGTTCAGTCAGCGACGAATTTAACTCGCATACTTGGAAAAACGAAACACTCCTCTGATACTATGTCGCCGCTTTCTTCAACACATGCAAATCGCACTTATCGCAGAGATTTCTTCTGCGCAAAGGAGACAAATAATGGCGCCAGAAGTGAGAACTGAACGCGAGTTGTCCCTGGATTTCCTGCGCGTGACCGAAGCGGCCGCAATTGCCGCGGCGCGAACGATGGGCCAGGGCGACCGAAAGTATTCCGATCAGGTTGCCGTCGAGGCCATGCGTGAAGTCATGGACTCAGTGCCGATGCGCGGCCGCGTCGTCATCGGTGAAGGTGAACGCGACGAGGCGCCGATGCTCTTCATTGGTGAAGAAGTGGGCGGTGGCTTCGGCGTCGGCGAAGAGATGGCGGCGTCGTGTCCCGAAGTTGATATAGCAGTCGATCCGCTCGAAGGCACGAACCTTTGCGCGCTGGGCGCGAACAACGCAATCGCGGTGTTGGCGGCGGCCGAACGCGGCGGTTTGTTGCACGCGCCGGACATCTACATGGACAAGATCGTCGTCGGGCCCTCTTCACGTGGAGTAATCGACATCGACGCGCCGGTGAAAGAAAATCTGAAGAACATTGCCAGACGTTTGGGACGCGACATTGAAGACTTGACGGTGATCGTTTTGGATCGCAAGCGGCACAAGAAGATCATCGACGACGTGCGCGCCGCGGGCGCGCGCATTCGTTTAATCTCGGATGGCGATCTTTCAGCGGGAATTTCTGCAGCGGTAGCCGGCACGAACATTCATGCGCTGATGGGAATCGGCGGCGCGCCGGAAGGCGTACTGACGGCGGCGGCCATCAAATGTCTCAACGGCGAGATTCAGGCGCGCCTGGTTTTTGATCCGGAAAGGCTCGGCGTCGATCGCGATAAGGTCCCACCTGAGAAAGAAGTTATCGAGCGCTTGAAAACCATGGGCATCACTGATCCGAATAAAGTCTATGACACGGACGACCTCGCGCCAGGCAAAAAGCTCATTTTTGCCGCGACGGGCGTCACCGACGGAGCGTTGATGCGCGGTGTGCGCTTCTTTGGATCCGGTAAGCGCACACACTCGCTGGTGATGACCAGCGAATCGAAACACATTCGCTTTGTCGATAGCATTCATATCGAGGGTGGGCCGGATACGGTAATACGATTTTAGATTTTGAATTTGGGATTTACGATTTCAACGCCGAACGCAGTTATTCCCGGGCCCGCGGAGCGGACTTTGCCAAAGGCCTGGATTGTTTGGGCATCTGTGGTCGGTATCGCTTTTGGGCTTGTCGGTCTGATATTTGCGGCCCCGATTGCACAGGCAGATGGTCACATTAGGCTCGCGTCGGCAATCTACTCAACCTTCAGCTTCGTCTGTCATCAAATCCCCGAGCGCTCGTTTCACCTGGCCGGTCACAAGCTCGCGGTCTGTTCACGCTGCACTGGTTTGTATTCAGGATTTGCGCTCGCGGCCCTCGTCTATCCGCTCGTGCGATCCTTAAAACGCACCGACACGCCGCGAATATTTTGGTTGATTCTGGCGGCAATGCCTTTGGCGATCGATTTCTCGCTCGGCTATTTCAATATCTGGCACAACAACCATTTGTCTCGGTTCATGACAGGCGCGCTGCTAAGTTCGGTGGCCGTCTTCTACATAATGCCCGGACTAGTGGAACTGAGTTTGACAGTTGCGCAGCGTTTCCGTTCACCGGAGAGCTCTCCCTTGCGGTCGGGTTTCTGACCCGCGGAAGTTTGGAACGCGCCATTCCTGATTTATGAAGCGAAGAAATGACTGCTCCGCTCACTCGCGCGCCGCCGCAGTCGTGATATCCTAAACATTCCATCTTTACCCCCTGAAAATTTGTCCCCCGTTGGTCGATAAGTATGCTCACGTGGCTGAATACATGGAGGGAGAAATTCTGGAACGCTTCCAGCGGCGAGACGCCGATCCGCGAAGACTTGCTCAGCGTCGAGCGCCTGGAGCAATACGCCGCGACCCTGGCGGCCGAACACAAAGTCTGGGAAAAAGTTCGCCGCGTAAATCTGCTGCTCCCTCGCCTCGAAGAGAACAGTCGCAAGCTGATTGCGGCTTACAAAGAACTCGCGGAATCGATTCGTCAGGAACATGTAATTTCGCCCGCCGCCGAATGGCTGGTTGATAACTTTCATATTGTTGAAGAGCAAGTGCGCGAAATTCGCGAGGACTTGCCCAGAGGCTATTATCACGAACTGCCTAAGCTCGCCGACGGCGACTTCAAAGACTATCCACGTATCTATGCCCTGTCGATTGCTTTGGTTGCGCACACCGATAGCCACCTCGACACGGAAACGCTGCGACGATTCATCAACGCCTATCAAACTGTATCGCCGCTTTCAATAGGTGAGTTGTGGGCAGTGCCGATCAGTCTGCGCCTGGCCCTGGTCGAAAATCTGCGCCGCCTCACCACGCGCATCGTGGGGTCTCGCGCTGAACGCGAAGACGCCGACAAGCTCGCCGACAAGTTATTAGAGCTCGTCCGCCGCCAACCCGACGAAATTGTGCCGCTGCTTAACTCGCGTTATGGCAAGCGCAAGACGATGAGCCACACGTTTGCGGTGCAGCTTACCCAACGTTTGCGCGAACAGGATCCCGGGTTGTTGATCGTTTTCGAGTGGCTGGAAAAACAATTGGGCAAAGAACAGCTCACGATCGAACAGGTCGTTCGCGATGAGCATCGCCGGCAGGCAGCCGCGCAAGTCACGGTGGGAAACATCATCACCAGCATGCGCCTGCTTTCGACCCTCGATTGGAAAGACTTCTTTGAAACGGTCAGCCTGATCGATCCAGAGTTGGCCAAAGATCCTGCCGGCGTCTATTCGCGGATGGACTTTGCCACGCGCGATCGTTATCGGCACGTGATCGAACGCGTAAGCAAACGGACCCGCACCAGCGAACTTGAAATCGCGCGAAAGGTCGTTGAGCTGGCTGAGTTGGCGAACGACACTGATCAGGATCCGGCGCATGCCCACGTGGGATATTTTCTGATAGATGAAGGCCTGCCTCAGCTCGAGGGCGAAGTTTCCTGTCGCTTGAGCATCGGCGAGTTTGTGCGCCGCGCCGTCACCCGGCGCGCAACGGGCGTATATCTCGGAGGGCTGGTCTTATTAACCGGATTACTGGTCGGTCTGCTGGTGCTGGCTGTCCTGGCGAGCGGCGGCGGCGCCGCGATGGTTGCGCTCACCGCATTGCTGGTTTTGATTCCCGCCAGCGAACTCGCGCTGAGCGTGCTCAATTGGGACATCACGCACCTGTTTGAGCCCCGACTGCTTCCGAAAATTGATCTCTCGCATGGCATTCCAGCCGCAGCGCGAACGATCGTGGTCGTGCCGGTTATCTTCAGCGACCTGACGACGATCGAAACGCTGATCGATAAACTCGAAGTCACTTATCTCGCCAATCGCGATGAGCATTTGTACTTCGGGTTGCTGGGAGATTTCGCTGACGCCGCGAAGGAGGAAATGCCGGCAGATAAAGAAATTCTCGATGCGGCGAAGCTGGGAATTGAAGGATTAAACAGGCGTTACCGCGATAGCGGATCAGTTCGCTTTCATCTTTTCCATCGGCGGCGTCAATGGTGCGAGACCGAAGGCAAATGGATCGGCTGGGAACGCAAGCGCGGTAAGCTGCGCGAATTCAATCGATTGCTGCGCGGAGCGGGCGACACCAGCTTCATGGTTGCCACCGCAGATGCCGAACTGCTATCAAAGATCCATTACGTCATCACGTTAGATGCCGACACGCAATTGCCACGGGATGCCGCGTGGCGCTTGTTAGGCGCGGCGATTCACCCTCTGAACCAGCCGAAGTTAGATCCGGAAACCGATTTCGTGGTTCGTGGTTACGGGATTCTTCAGCCACGCGTAAGCATCTCGCTGGAGAGCGGTTCACGATCCCTTTTCGCGCGCGTCTTTTCCGGCAATACCGGCATCGACCCCTACACGACCGCGGCTTCTGATTCTTACCAGGACCTTTTTGGCGAAGGCATTTACACGGGCAAGGGTCTTTATGACGTGGACGCCTTTGAGCGCGCGCTGAATGATCGAGTTCCGGATCATGCCTTGTTGAGCCACGATCTTTTTGAATCGATCTTCGCGCGGGCTGCGTTGGTCTCTGACATCGAATTTCTCGACGACTATCCCGCGCAGTACGACACGTACGCCAGGCGACAGCATCGTTGGACCCGGGGCGATTGGCAAATTGCCGAATGGCTCGGTCCAACGGTCCGCGACCGGAGCGGCAAGAAAAAGAGAAATGACATTTCGACGATCTCGCGATGGAAAATTTTCGACAATTTGCGCCGCAGTCTATTGGCGCCGGCAATAATTCTCCTGCTTACCGCCGATTGGACGATTCTGCCGGGCAGTGGCGTTTGGATTAGTCTCTTTGTGCTGTTGACTCTCGCGTTTCCGGTCTACGCCCACTTAACCAGCGGCTTGTTAATTCATCCGCGAGGTGTTCCCTGGACCAGCCACTTCTGGAGTGTCTGGGGCGATTTTCGCACAGGCACCGCCCAGCTTTTTCTCGAGATTGTCTTTATCGCGCATCAGTCGTGGTTAATGGTTGATGCGATTGTGCGCACGCTCTATCGCAAACTCATTTCACGACGTCACTTGCTTGAATGGGTGACACAGGCCCGGATCGAAAAATCAAACAAGCACGATCTCCGCTCGTTCCTCAGATTCATGTGGCCGGCCGAAGCGATCTGTCTGGCGATCGTTGTTCTGATCATTGCTCTTAAGCCGCGCGCACTTCCTTACGCCGGGCTGTTTTTGGCGACGTGGGTTTTGTCTCCGCTAATTGCTTTTTACGTCAGCCGCCGGCGGGTGGAAAGCGCCGCACCGCTCAGCGCGCAGGACGTGAGGACCGGCCGAATTGTAGCGCGACGCACCTGGCGTTTCTTTGAAACGTTCGTGGGCGACGAAGACCACTGGTTGCCGCCGGATAATTTTCAGGAGGATCCGACGGCTATCGCGCATCGCACATCGCCCACCAACATTGGACTGCTGCTTCTGTCTACTTTGGCCGCGCGCGATTTAGGTTACCTTGCCCTGATTGAGCTGATTGAGCGTTTGGAGTTCACGTTCGCAAGCCTCGAGAAACTGCAAAAATTTCGTGGCCATTTCTTCAACTGGCATGACACGCGCACACTGCAGCCATTGTGGCCGCAATACGTTTCCACCGTGGACAGTGGAAATCTTGCCGGCAGTCTAGTCGCGCTCAAGCAGGCCTTCCTTGAGCTACCCGATCGAAAACTTTTCGATGGCGTCGCCCTCGTCGGAATGGCAGATACGCTGGGCGCCATCAAAATCGAATTGTCGCAATTAGCGGCGCCACGACAACGGACCTCGGCAATCACCATGAAGGAATTGACTGCTGAGGTGGAGGCGTGCGCGCAGCTGCTTTCGCGCGATGCGCCAGAAACTCTCCCTAAATGGGCTGCGTTGCTTGATCAAATCAGCCAGCGCGCAAATGCGATCGACGACATCGTGGCCGCGTTTTCACATGAACATGGAGGCGAACAATTCGCCGATGTTCGCTGGTGGACCAGTGCGCTGGCGAAAGAGGCGCGCAATTATCTCCGCGACCTGAATCTGTTGACGCCCTGGGCCATTCTGCCGGTCACGAATCTGAGTTTGACCGGCAGAGAACTGAATGCAGCGGTCAATTGGCGAACCATTCAAAGAGAATTGCACCGCGTGCCATCGCTTGCTGAGCTGTCAGAGACGTCCGACCGCGCCCTGGTACAACTTGCGGCTCTCCGTCTGGAAATTGAAAAGAACGCGCCTGAGGCTCATCGCGAGGCTGCGCTCGAAGAATTGAAAGCTTTCACTATTGCCCTCGAGCAAGCCGTCGAACCTGCGCGGGCAATCTCAACCAGAATTGGCAATGCCGCCGCGCGGTGTCAGCGATTGGTCGATGAGACTGATTTCAAGTTCCTGCTCGATCCCGAGCGGAAGGTTTTCACGGTCGGCTACAACGTAACTGAAGGGCATCACGACAAATCTTTCTATGACCTGCTGGCGTCTGAAGCGCGGCTGGCGAGTTTCATCGCCATCGCGAAAGGCGACGTGCCGCAGGAACATTGGTTTCGCATGGGCCGGCAACTTACCTCGGTCGATGGCGGACGGGCCTTGATATCGTGGACTGCCACGATGTTCGAATACCTCATGCCGCTGATCGTCATGCGCAATTATCCCGAGACTTTGCTCAGCGAGACCTACGAATCTGTGGTCCGCCGACAGGTCGAATATGGATACGAACGCGGCGTGCCGTGGGGAATTTCCGAGTCGGCCTATGCCGCGCGTGACCTGACCTTCAACTATCAATACGGCCCATTCGGTGTTCCTGGTCTCGGCCTCAAGCGCGGACTGATCGAGGACCTGGTGATATCGCCCTACTCCACGATCCTGGCGTCGATGATTTCGCCGGCGCGCGCGATGGAAAACCTGCGCCGGCTTGAGCGGGAAGGCGCCCTCTCGCGCTACGGCCTGTACGAGGCGTTGGATTTCACGCCCGAACGAGTCAAGAAGGGTGAGACCTGCACGGTGGTGCGCGCGTTCATGGCGCACCATCAGGGAATGAGCTTGATCGCGCTCGACAATCTGCTGAATGGCGAGATCATGGCGAATCGATTTCACAGTGACCCCGCAGTGCAGGCAACCGAGTTGCTCTTGCAGGAGCGCATACCGCGCGGCGTGCTGGCGGCGCATCCGCGCGCTGAAGAAGTTTTGAGTGGCCGCATCGTGCGCACACTCACGGGTCTGGTGACGCGTGCTTACGACACTGCTGACTTACCCACGCCGCGGACGCAGCTGTTATCAAATGGAAATTACAGTGTGATGATCACGACCGCCGGTGGCGGCTATTCAGTTTGCGGCGGGCGCGCCGTCACGCGCTGGCGGGAAGACGCGACCCGCGATAACTGGGGCGCGTTCGTTTATGTGCGAGACCTGCGCAGCGGGGCAGTCTGGTCTGCCGGACATCAGCCGATTGGAGCGAAACCGCAGAGCTATGAAGTCGCTTTTTCTGAAGATAAGGCTGATTTTTGGCGGCGCGACGCCGGCGTCATTACCCACATGGAGGTGATTGTCTCGGCCGAAGACAACGCCGAGATGCGCAGCATTTCAATCGCGAATTATTCGAATCGCGCGCGCGAAATCGAGTTGACCAGCTATGCGGAGATCGTTTTGGCCCCACGCGCGGATGATCTTGCCCATCCGGCGTTCAGCAACCTGTTCATTGAAACTGCATTTCATTCTGCGCACCACGCGCTGTTGGCCCATCGTCGCCCGCGTTCATCAAAAGACGATCCCATTTGGGGGGTCCACGTGTTGTCAACGAGCAGCGAGACGATCGGTGGAATTCAATTCGAGACTGACCGGTCGCGCTTTGTCGGCCGTGGCCACACGACCGCGGACCCGGTTGCGATCATCGAGGATCGCCCGTTGTCGAACACTGTCGGCGCCGTTCTTGATCCAGTCTTCAGTTTGCGTTGCCGCGTTCGCTTACAGCCGAACGAAACTGCGCAGATTGTTTTTACTACCGGCGTCGCCAGATCGCGCGAGCATGCGATCGCCCTCGCTGAGAAGTATTACGACGCGAACATTTTTGAGCGTGAATCGCGGATGGCCTGGACGCGCGCGCAGGTCGAGATGAGTCACCTGCACATCGATCCCGACGAAGCGCACCTGTTTCAAAGACTCGGGGGACGAATTCTTTATGCTGATCCATCGCTGCGGCCCCAGCCTCACGTGCTGGCGCTGAACCAACTCTCGCAGTCTTCGCTCTGGGGGCAAGGCATCGGTGGCGACTTGCCGATTGTGATCCTGCGTATCGAACGCGAAGAGGATGTGCTGATGGCGCGTCAGCTTTTGCGAGGGCACCAGTATTTGCGAATGAAGGGCCTGCGATTCGATCTGGTGATCCTGAACGATCATCCGTCGAGCTATGCGCAAAACTTGCAGGATGATTTGCAGGCTGCCGTGGGCGCCTCAGGCGCGCAGATGTTACTTGACAAGCCCGGCGGCGTTTTTGTTCGTCGCTCCGATTTGTTGAAAGAGGACGAGCGGATATTGCTCCACGCGATTGCTCGCGTCGTGATTGTCAGCGAGCGTGGATCGCTCGAGGATCAGTTGACGCGCCGGCCCATTGAAGAACAAATGCCGCCGGTTTTTGTGCCGCGCACGGCTTCGCAGGTTTATCCGGAACCGATCGTGGACACGCCGACGCTTTCATTTTTCAACGGCCTCGGCGGCTTTGCTCATGGCGGGCGCGAATACGTTAGCGTGTTGGGCGAAGGGCAGTGCAGCCCCGCGCCATGG
>DATISD010000530.1:0-16394 GCA_035469005.1 Pyrinomonadaceae bacterium
TGGCAGCGGAGCCGGACCCGCAGCCTTTTCGGTGTTCGGATTGGCAGCTGCTGTTGGCCTGTTGGCAGTCTGGTTTCTTTGATTAATCCACACGATCGACGCGATCGTAAGCACGATTAGCGCCGCAACGGCGATTGCCGGCGTGGTCATCGCGAAACGAAAAATGAAAGGCTGTCTGGTGCGCGCGTCCTTCTCCCGAGCAATGCGCGCGCGCAAGCGCATGTCAAAATCAGCAGGAGCCCCCACCGGTTTGAGGCTGCCTACCAATCCGCGCAACTGTGCGCGCTCAGCTCGGAATTGCGCGCACGCAGGGCAAGCCGCGATGTGCGTCTCAACCAGCGGGCTCAAGCGCTGACCTAATTCCGAGGTGTCAATTTCTCGCCGCACCGTGCGGCAATCTTTCGCGTTCATGATTCACCACCTAGACATAATTGCGCATTTTCTCGCGCAGAAAATTTCGCGCGCGATTGATGCGCGACTTCACGGTTCCCTCGCTCGTGCTGAGTATTTGAGCAATCTCGTCGTAGCTCTTACCTTCCACGTCCCGCAGCACGAGTGGCGCCCGGTATTTTTCCGGCAAGGTGCTGATGGCCTTCTTCACCACTCGGCGTCTTTCCGTATCGACCAGATTCGTGTCCTGCAAAGGCTTCTCGTCGGGGGCATCAAAATCCCTCATCTCTTCGCCGTCCGCCGACGCCAACAATCCCGTCAATGAAACGAGCCGCCGACGTTTGCGCTTCCGCAGTTCGCTAATCGCGAGGTTCGTGGCAATGCGATAAATGTAAGTCGAGAACGCATGCGTTGTTTGATAGCGACCGGCAGCCCGGTAAACCCTGACAAAGGTTTCCTGGGCCAAATCCACCGCGCCGTCGTAATCGTTAGTCATCCGATAAATGTAACTCGTAATCTGATTCCGATACCGGCTGACCAGTTCGGCGAACGCATCCTCATCGCCGGCCAGCGTTTCCTCCAGCAACGCGTGATCCGAAGCCTTCTGGACCATGACGCGCGTCGGCATCGCCGCCGAGAAATTAAGATCCTCAATCGAACTAAGCGTTCTCATCGGGCAGGAAGGGCTCTTCGAGTCGTCGTAGCGCAAGTTGTTAACTCGCGTTTTATCAGGTAGCGCAGCTTGGCAACTTACCGCATGCTGAAAATTGTCAATTTTGCGCTACTTATTCGCGGAGAATTATACATCGGCCCGCGACTGCGTCAGAATTAACCACGCTGTTTTGGGGGAGAAGTTCCGAAAAGTTACAGAAGCCCGACCGTAAGGGAGGACTGGATTGGTCCCGAGCCATGCTGAAATTCCGGAGCCGACGTAAAAGAGGGGCAACCAACGGCCGAGAGACGAGGAACCGAGACCAGCCCTCGCTTACGTGCGGGCTTCTGACACGCGACTAAGGATTCCCGCTGGCGCTGGCCGTGTCCGGATTCTTAAATAAGGCGTCGTCCATCTTCACGCCGAACGTAATCGTGAGAATGTGGGTCTCCATTATCTGCTTACCATCTTCCATGAGGACTGTGCGGTAAGGAACCTGAGTACCCTGGGCAAGGCGGTAATCATAGAAACGCTTGGTGTATTTAACCGCCGTTGAGGATCCCGGCGGCGCTTCCTCGTACTCGAGCGAAAGAATCCGAAACGTTTTTGCGCTGATAAAGTAACGCGTCTTGCGGTTCGCCTTGTCCACCAAATCGACGACGTAGAGATCGATTCCCTGCTGCTTGTCTTTGCCCGCCGAGCTGAGTTTCGATTCAAGCTCTTTATAGCGCAGCAGCGCATCGATGCTATGCGCCTGCTTCGAAATGAAGTCGGCGGCTGCGTCCGGCCTGGGCGTGAAAGTTGCGCCGTTGATAATTCCGAACAAACGGCCCTCACCATAAACCAAAGTGTATTCGGCTTGCGGAGTCTTGCTGTCGAGCCGGATTTTGTCCTGCTCGGGCTTTTCGCCATGAACGAAACGCAGTTCGTAGCGAGATTCTTCCGATCGCCCGTCGGGGCGCGTGCGCGTCTCTTTGCCAACCTCAAGACCATTGCGCCTGATCTGCGTCAGCACCGCCCGGCCAAACCCATTCCCGGCCATAGCAATCGCACTCTCCACCACCTGTTCGGCCGTTACTTCTTTGGCTTGCTCGGCCCTGGAAGATTGGGAAAAATAGAGACCAATGCCCAACGCGGCGAGAACTAATAAAGTGAGTGACGACTGGCGACGCCCAAGGGGTTTTCGAAAACTCATAGCTTAGAACTTCTGACTAATTACCAACCTCTTCTTTTTCGCGATTCTAGCATAAGCCGTTTGCTCAACGCACCCAACCAACTTTCAAGATTATGGCTCAGTTTGTCTGGACAGGGGTCAGGCCTTCGATTTGTGCGATTCCTACTCACTAGTCCAGGCGTCGAAGCACTTAGTACCTGGTCGTTGAAGGCAAAGAGTTTCACTCGATATGCGAACGGTTTTGCCCACAACTAGGATGGAATTCGGAGGACTGAGTAGCTTCACGCGTTGAGAATCGCAAAAATCGAAGGCCTGACCCCAGTTCTTTGTTCTTTCGATGACGTTTGACAATCACGGGGATTCGAAGCTAGGTTGTTGCACATCCTTTAGAGTTTAGAAATTTTTGGGCCGCGGCCTTCCTGTTCATGGTGGCACGCGCATAAGAGGGTTTGAGCATGAAACGTGTCGGTATTTTGGTGGGCCGGGAAAAGACCTTTCCGGAAGCCCTGATAAAAAACATAAACGAACGCGGTGGCGGTAAAGTTGTTGCCGAATACCTAAAGCTGGGCGGAGTTCGCCATGACACGCCGCCGGAATACGACCTGGTAATCGATCGCATCTCGCATGAGGTGCCGTTTTATCGCGCCACTTTAAAGCGAATGGCGCTGGACGGCACTTTCATCATCAACAATCCGTTTTGGTGGTCGGCTGACGACAAGTTTTTTAATTATTCGCTGGCCCGGAAGCTGGGCGTCGCCGTGCCCAAGACGGTGCTACTGCCGCAGAAGGATTACATTCCGGGAATCGTCAGCGAGAGCCTGCGCAACCTGCAATTTCCGCTTGATTGGCAAGCCATCGTGGATTACATCGGATTCCCTGCGTTTATGAAACCTTTCGATGGAGGCGGCTGGAAAAACGTTTCGAAGGTGAGCTCACTAGAGGAACTGATCAGTGAATACGATCAAACCGGAACTTTGTGCATGACGTTGCAAGAGTCGATCGAGTTCGACCAGTTTGTCCGCTGTTATTGTATCGGGCAGGAAGATGTGATGATCATGCCTTACGATCCGCGCAAGCCTTACCTGTCCGGCGAACAATATGTCAACGATCCGGATTATCTTTCGCCCGAACTGACTGTGCGAGTAGTGCACGATGTGCGCACGCTCTGTTCGGCGCTTGGCTATGACATCAACACCGTCGAGTTCGCGATTAAGGACGGTGTGCCTTATGCCATCGACTTTATGAATCCGGCGCCTGACGCGGAATTACAGTCCGTCGGCGCTTTCTATCATGGCTGGGTGACTGAGGCGGTGACGAATCTGGTGTTCAAGCGATTGAGCGAGGGCACGGAGCGCCCGCGATATCGTTGGGATGCGTTTTTGAATCCCGAGCCGGTTCGAACGAATGCGGTTGCCTCGGCGAATGAACAGACGACGCGCACGGTTACGCCAAAAAAATCGGCGACGAAATCTCGCGCTTCGGCAAAAAAGGATCAAGCAAAAGAGGCGAGGACTTAGTACGCTCGTGCACAGGCTGGAAGCCTGCGTACCGCCGGCAGGATGCCGGCGCTCCCGTCACGCGTCGCTCGCTTCCACGCGGCCCCTGCTGCTCAGAAATTTTCGAGTAATTAAAGAACCGGACCAGGCAATTATTGAAGACGAGGCCATCGCCCAACCTAAACCGGCGACCACTTGATCGATGGAAGAACCTACCAAAGCCATGAGCAACGCCGCAAAGCTCACGCGCGCGGTTAGCCGCTGAATACGGCCCGCGCCTTCCAGCCAGTTCATCCGTCGCAGTTCTGCAGCCAAATAATCTTCATCACTATTCAGGCGCGAGTAATAATCCGATTCGCGGCGCGCGAGACGCGCCGTAGCCTTGTCCGGAGCACACCGCACAGCATCGTTATAGTGATGAATCACGTGCGCAAGTTTGCCGTCGCCGAGGGCCACCTCGGCCAGGCCGAGTTGGGCGCGATAAGAATTCTCGTCCATTTCCAATGCCTGCTTAAACGTCCTGGCCGCGCGCGCAGGATCACAATACTCAAGAAAACTCTCGCCAACTCTCTCCAATAAACGAGCGTCGCGACGGCCACGCAAAGTCGCCAGCTTCAAGGCCGCGCAGGCGCGGCCGAGCAGGCGCGCGTCGCCAAAAGCGCTGGCCTGCGATTTGAGCAATCTCGCGTATTCATAAATCATCCAGGCGTTGCGCGGTGTAATCAGCAACGCCCGCCGAAAAGCTTCTGCCGATTGCTGCAAACAACCAGCCATCCGCAGATCGTTAGCGGTACGTCGCAGCAACACGGCTCGTTCCAGTTCCTGATCGGAGGTAACGTGAAGGTCTTCGCGCCGGTGCTTTTCGATTCTCTTCTCGGCAGCCTCGGCCGCGTTTTCCAAAACCAAAGCGGGCGCAATTCCCAGGCGCGTTGCCTCTGAGCGCGCCGCCCTCGCATCTACCAGGTGGTCCCGCAATTCGCAGGCCCGGGCATCCAGTTTGGGCTCTGCGATGCGCGGTAATAGCGCCTGGACCATACGCCGGAATTGCCGGCCACCGGAAGCAAACGACACAGCTGATTCGCTGCCGGAAATCTCCACGCGATAGCGATAGCGAACGTTGCCGCCTCGGCGCAGCGTGCGCAGACTCGTAACTTCGATTTTTTCGATGTCAGAAAGCGCGATTCTCATCACCCGCCGCTGAAAGATTCGCCAGGGCAGCGCGCCAAAGCCGCTTCGTTTCAATGTCGTTCCATCGAAGCTAAGCCGATCAGTAAAGACAAGTAATGGAACGATGGTCCACGTGGCAGAAACCAGAATCAATGCGAGCAAGTCATGTTGAGTTCGCAGAGACACCAACGCCGTAAATGTCATGATCGCCCCGACGGCCAGATAACCGCCCGGCGACATGCGAACCGAAGCGAGTTTCTTGCGTCCCGCCGTTGTCGAACGGCTGCGCGGTTGCGCCGCTAACACTTCTGATAATTGATTTGATGTCTCCATTAAGCCCTGGCGGCGTTACCGGGCCGGACAATCAACGGTAATGTTCACCGAAAAATTTCCGCGCGCAGCGCCTGGCTCAGTGTAACGTAAATCCGCAAATTGAACGAGGGACTGGCCGATGCAGTTCTCGGGATCCACACGCGCAATCGGAAAACGCGCAAAGCCCAATAGCGCTTGCGCACGTCGATCGCCTTCGGCGATTGAAACCAGCTGGGCACCCGAGCCTGTGGGCTTCTCGAACCGCGTGAAGGCGGTATTCGTTGAGGGGCCATCCGAGTCGCCGTCAGCTTTGACCTTAAACCGATACAGGGCGACATCCGTTTCTACAACTGATTGCCATAAGTAAGGAGTCGCGACCATAGGCATGGCGACGACTTGGAGTACGTGTTCGCCCTTGGGGTTTGCGATGCTGTTTGCAACTGTGGAGGCATTTTCTAACGCGAAGTAATGAAATGACGCCAGGCATCCCCAATAAAGCACAATCTGACCCAGGGCCACGATTGCCGTCGTTTGCCCTAACCGGTTCTGCAATCCGAGAGCGCGCAACCCCGCCAGCAAAACCAATCCAACGATCCACGCGTTAAATGCCACACGCAACGACGCACCGTCCGGCCCGCTGCGCCAACCGGCCAGGCCAATGAGCGTCGTGACTAACAACCCAAGCACGGACCAGCCCAGCGTCTTCAATTTCGAGTTGCTCGCCAAAAGAAAGACAACCCCGCCAAGCAACAGCCAGATATAAGGATCGACGATGAACACCAGGTCGCCATAGAACCATTGCCCACTCCAGGGCAAGAATGGACGCACCCCATAGTTGTTCGTCCAATCCAACAACGGATGTGTGGCGGCAGCGATCAACGACGCGATCAACAAACCACGAACGCGGATGCGCTCTCTGGATTTAATCCCTCTGCCATTGGGAGAGAGTTGGGGTGAGGGTTTATGCGCAACTAATCCCTCTCCCCTTAGCCCCTCTCTCAAGGGGAGAGGGGAGTAATGAGAAGACTTGCGTGCTTTGATGATGACTCGTTCGATCGCAACGGCGACCAGAGGAATCAAAAAGCCAATTGCGATTGCTCCGGCGATTGAATGCGTGATGCCGCGATGGTGTTGCAGCAGTGTCCAGCGGTCGCCAAAGAAGAGCGTAACAAAATCAGCATCCGCGATATTGGCGGACACGACGCATACGGGCGTTGCATAAGGCGACAGCCGGTCAAGGCCTGCTTTGGCTAAAGCGAGGCCTACGAGCGAATGGGTGAGATTGTCCACGCTAAGTTGTCAGAAAAGACTGAGCGGCGACGGCGGTGGAGGCAACTGAGCGTGACGCGTGGGATCGATTTTCAAGAGTTCCTGCGCCGCTTCACGCGAGGCGGAAGATTCGGGAACAGGTTTTCCGTCTTTGTCTCTCGCCTTCCGCGACGCATCAACCATGTTAAAAAGGATATCGGCCGCTTCCTTCTTCTTTCCCTGTTTGCTGTAAACGGCTGCCAGTCTGAGATTCGCAGAGTTGGGCGTGACCACCGGGGAGTTTGCCTGGGCGATTTCCCCATAAAGCCGCGCCGCCTCGGCCAGATTTCCATCAGACTCTTTCGCCTGGGCCAATGCGAACTTTGCCAGGATGGCGGTGTCGCCGCTTCCCTGGCTGAGGTTCTGTAAATCCGTCTCGGCCTTCAAACGATCGGTCACGAGTTCATTGGTCGCAATGAAGTAACGCGCTTCAGTCCGGTATGGCTCTCCGTACTTAGCGGCAATCTTTTCAAATTCATGGATGGCGCGTTCGGAACGCTCCTGTTGGCTGCTGAAGACAGGATCCTTTGAACCCGGCGGCGGCGCCGGAGCGATGTCCGCGGCATTGATCGCGATGGCGCGGCCCATGGCGGCCTGGGCCTCTTCGGCATGTTTGTGGCGCCAACGGACAAACGCGTACACGCCAATTGCGATCACAACCAGCGCAATCAAGCCGTAAAGTATCTGCTGCCGGCGCCCAGCCACACGATCGGCCAGCCGATCAGCCAGCAGCATTGTGGCGTCGCGGAACCGGTCGTGCTTCAGCTCACGCGCGCGTTTCTTCTTGTATTTAGCCAACGAATGTCCTCTTGCAAGATTGCCCAGTGAAGTGCGTTCAATTTGGTGTATGATCGCAGAAACAGCGAATTTAGCGACCGCTCACAACGTTGTCAAGCGAGGCTGTGGCGCAACCTGTTAGGTTGCGCGCAAACTAACAGTTTGCATAACAAATGCCGCAACGCGGCACCGGGCAACGATCATCAAATAGGGCGTGGCCATGCGAATGTTTCATTCCAGCATCAGGCGGGAACAAAGCAGCTATACCTGCTGTCTAAATAAGCGTCTGTCCGGGAAGCAATGTCGGACGCTAATTTGGAAGCTTCCCGTCAAAGGGAGTGCCAAGTGAGCTACGGAGAGCAAATAGCCCTCCGCGGGCATGCGGACATCGAGTCAGTTGCTTCGGCAGCGGAGATTGAAGTCCGTCCGACCCCGGACGACCAGTTCCTTGAAAGATTGCGTCGCGGCGAAGCGGCCGCCTACGAACGCCTGGTGGCCGAGCATTCGGGTGATGTTTACGCGCTGCTCTTCCGTCTGACCCACGACACTGAAGAGGCGCGAGATCTGACTCAGGAAACCTTCCTCCGCGCTTTTCAAAGCATCAACCGTTTTCGCGGCGACGCGAGTTTGAAGACCTGGATTTATCGCATCGCCATCAACCAGGCGCGGAATCGGTGGCGTTGGTGGCGCCGGAGGAAACGGGATGTCACGGTTTCGCTCGACGCGACTGACGATCAAAACGATCAGCCGTTGGCGGCTACTTTGCCAGGTGATAATTCGCTGAACCCGGAGCAGGAGACCCTGGCGCGCGAACGAGAAGCCCAATTGCGCGATGCCCTGCTCGGATTGCGAAGCGCGTTTCGCGAAGCTGTGGTGCTTAGGGATGTTGAAGGTTTCAGCTATGAAGAGATTGCGGAGCTGCTCCAGATAAGTATCGGAACCGTGAAATCGAGGATCGCCCGCGGAAGATTGGAGCTGCGGCGACAGCTCGAAGGATCTTTGTAAGGAAAATGGTTGGCCTGCCCCGGCGTCACCAAACTCGGTGCCAATTTGGGTCGAAGTGACGATTTGCAAGCAGGGTCGGGCAATCAGCCAGACGGGAGCGATTGGAAACGTGGCCAGCAACAAGCGCGTGACTTCGCTCCCAGGCTGAGTTTGAAAAGGCTGCCCGGCTAAGGAACGGCCGGGGTTGGCGAGCCATTTCGAGCGAAGTTTTGATTTTAGATTTGCGATTGCCGATTAGAGTCAATCAAGAATCAGGAATCAAAAATCGGAAATGAAGTCATGAAATGTGACGACATCCAACAATCGCTTTCGCTTTATGTTGATGATGGGTTGACGCCCGAAGTTCGTCTGGCTTGCTATCAACATCTGGAAGTTTGTCCAGTGTGTCGCGAGCACGTAGTTGAACTGCGAAAGTTGCGAAGCGGTCTGGCCATGCTTTCCACACCAGCGCCGCCGGCCAATCTGGTCTCTTCGATCAATCTGGCGGTGGCCGCTGAAGCTGCCAGACAGAAGGCTCATCGCCAGGCGACGACGATGGATCTCTTCAATGACTGGGCCTTGAAATGGTTGCAACCGCGGCCAATGCGTTACACCTTCAGCTCAATCGCCTCGATTATCATTTTTACGTGCGTCTTTGCCGCGTTACGGCCCCATATGATTGCGTTGCACGAGTCGTCGCTGGCGTTTGAGCAAATGCAGCTCACCGCACCGGACGATGAGTACTACATTCTGGGCTACGACATCACTAAACCAATCTCGCCCGAAAGTTATGCGGCGCTGCGAACGCCCTTTAATTCTGAATCGCCGAGTTTGAATCCACGTGGCGCCCTGGCAACTCTAGGCTCACAGGCTGGTCGTTTGAACGGGCGGCAGAGCGATGACGATATGGTGATTGTCGCGGATGTGTTTCTGAATGGGTCAGCTTCACTCGCTAATGTGATGCAGGCGCCACGTGATCGACGCATGTTGGAGGATTTCCAGCAGGCTTTGCGAAAGAACGCAGCTTTTGTCCCGGCGGCCATGGACCGCAGACCTGAGACGATGAGGGTTGTGTTTTCGGTCCAGAGAGTCGACGTGCGGGAATCAAACTACTAAGTTTCAGAAGCTTGACCGCCAGGGAGGGCTATTTTGACCTGGTTGCCCTCCCTGACGCTCGGACTTCTGACTTGAACCTCGCTTCAAAGACCCCATTCCGCTGCTTTCCCAATTTCATTGTCAGACTCGGATAAGTTTCCATTACCGGCGGCAAGGTTTCCGCCGCCAGAAGTCTCTCAACTCGTTTGATTTCCCGCTCCGATGCTTCGATTTCCATGAATAGGCCGAAAGGCAGTTCGTCGATTACCACGATTGCCTTGCCAACATTCCAACGCGTTCGGCGCTTTTCATAGACCAGCCCTACGCGGAAACCCAATGCGCTGATAATCGCGTGCGCACCGTCCGGATTGGCAACCGCCGTTTCTTCCTCCTGCTGATACTTGATTGACGACTTACTCGGAAACCGTTGCTTGAAAGTCAGAATCGCGCCACGGTTAACGCGACGGAGCCGCAGCGCGGATCCCCCAAGGTCCAGCCGTCCGCCCTGATAAACTGTATTCTCTTCAAACTCAACCTCGCTGGGGACGGAGTCGAGCTCGCGCAGCTTTTCTTCGACTGACTGCCGCTGCTGTTTTGTCAGGCGGTATTTCTTCTCAATCTCGATGGGCATTATTAATTTGCGATCTTAGATTTTTGGTTCACCATGAACGCGGCATAGATTAACTGCGGAGTTGAACGAAATCAAAATCAGCAATCTAAAATCGAAATTTATCATGCTTGTCGAATCCATCTCAGCACTTCCGGAATCGTGGCTCTTTTGCCATACATCAACATACCAACCCGGTAGATGCGGGCCGCCATCCACATCAACCCGATCACGGTCCCAATTTCAATTCCCAGTGAGAGCAAAATCTGCCAAAGGGGCGGCCTCTCAGTCACAATACGCACCAGCATCGTAATCGGAGCGAAGAAAGGAAACATGGAAGCCCAGAATGCGACCGGCGAATTGGGACTACGAATAATATTGAACGAAAGATAGAAAGCCATTACCAGCAGCATAACGATTGGCAAAGCAAATTGACCCCCTTCCTGGGTGGTAGTCACCATTGAACCCACCACCGCATATACCGTCGCATAAGTGAAATAGCCAAGCAGGAAATACAGCAGGAAATAGAAGAAGGCCGATGGCGGAATGGACGGCAGGGTAAACGAGGAGCCCGCCAACCACGCCGAAAACGAAAGGAAGGCGATGGCCCAAATTGCCAGTTGCGTCAGTGCTACCAACGAGACGCCAATGAGTTTCCCCATCATCAATGGAAAGGCTCGCATGGAAGAAAACAGAATTTCGGCAATCCTGGTTTCCTTTTCTTCAATCACGGCGGCGAGCACAAACTGCCCATAGAGCAACACACTGATGTAAATCAGGAGGCCGAGACCGAAAACAAGATAGAAGCTGGATTCGCCTTTGCTTTCCACTCCGCCAGCATCCTTGGCATCCAGCGTGACCGGCACAGACATCCGCTCTATTTGTTTCTCATCAATGCCATTCTCGAACATTCTCTGAGACCGAAGCGCTCGATTGATGGAATTTTCCACTTTTGATTTGGTGAAAAGGTCTGCGGTATTGCGCGCCCTGAATTCGGGCTGCTCGCCGTTGAGCAAATCGGGTGGCAAGACAATGAAGCCGTCGAGATTTTTGCTCGCTACTCGTGCCGCTAAATCCTTGCGCACCTCGTCCAGCGAGCGGCCGTTCAACCTGACTTCTTCAACCGCGAAACTAGTCTTGATATTCCTGCCGGTTTGTGACGCGCGTCCGGTAGAATCGCGGTTGAAGGACAGCCCCTCGGGCTTTTCGCTCGACTTTTCGCCAAACCTGTTCTCGCTCGCCAACTCTTTTGCCACTCGCTCATACATTCTGCCGGTTTGGTCGACTATCGCCAGACGAGTCGGGCCCCCGGAGTTGATGCGAAACATCAACCCCGGCACGACCGCAAACGCAAACATCAGAATCGGTCCCAGGATTGTTGCCATGACGAAAAACCTGCTGCGCACGCGCTGAATGTATTCGCGTTTGACGACGGCGAAGAATTTCTTCATGCAGTCTCCTTCACCTTGGCAATAAAGATGTCGTGCAGAGTCGGTTCGACCAGCTCGAATTTCGTCACGACTGTGTCGGCATCTATCAGACGCTTCAGCAAAGTTTGCGGACTCATGCCCGGCACCAGCAACACTTCAAGATCATCGCCGACCTGGCGCACATTCGTTACCAACTCCGGATCCCTGAGCAACCCGTCGTGGCCCTCGAACCTCAGGGCCACAGCATTGCGTGAAAAGCTGCGTCTAATCTCGCGTAGTTTTCCGTCCAGCACTTTTCTCGATCGGTTGATCATGCAGACGTCGTCACAGAGGCTCTCGGCGATTTCCATTTGGTGCGTCGAAAGAATGATTGTTTTGTTGGCGCTCTTCTGTTCGAGGATCGTGTCCTTCATTATTTCGACATTTACCGGATCCAGCCCCGAGAACGGCTCATCAAGAATCAGCAGATCCGGTTCATGGATTACCGAGGTGATGAATTGGACCTTCTGCTGCATCCCCTTTGAAAGGTCCTTCGTCTTCCTTTGTTTCCAATCAGTAAGTTGCAACCTGGCCAGCCATTTATCAATGCGCGCATCAGCTTCTTTGCCTTTCACATCTTTCAATTCGGCAAAGAAACGAAGTTGCTCGCCAACCCTCATGTTCTTATAAAGGCCGCGCTCTTCCGGAAGATAACCGATGCGATCCATTAGCGCGGTTGACATCGGCTGTCCGAACAAATCGATGCGGCCCGAGTCGGGCACCGTGATGTTAACGATCATGCGAATCGTGGTGGTCTTGCCGGCGCCATTTGGGCCAATCAAACCAAAGATCCGCCCGCGCCTAACCTGCAAGCTCAGATCGCTGACTGCCCTGAAGTCGCCAAAGCTCTTGCTTACGCCATCAAGGATGAGAGTAGGTCTTGTTTCGTCCATTTCCTCCTTTGTTTACGAATACGCGGTGAGTGTGGTTTCAAGTGTCAGAACCGCGAGAGCAGCGAGCGGATCAGACGATCCCGTCGCTACTGCTCCGGGTTCTGACACGTTAATGTTCAATCCGAAATGATGAATATGTTCCTGACGGATCCAGGTTGATCTCTTCAACGTGAGCGACCGAAGAAAAGCGCGGCCCCGTCGCCAGTTCGTGTTTGAATTCTTCGACGCTTTGCGCCGGGCCTTCCGCGAGAGCCTCGACCCGGCCGTCATCAAGATTCTTCACGAACCCAACGACCTGATGCCGGGCCGCCGCGCGTTGGGCAAAAAACCGGAAGCCCACGCCCTGCACGTCGCCGCTGATGAAAAACCGTCGCGCAATCCTGTTGGTCATTGTTTCTATCGGGGAAATTCCATCTTAGCGCCCCGCTACCAGCTCAACAACTGCGAGACCGCCCGCTGCAATGTCGACGCCCACGACATCGGCCAGCCCGGCTTTCTTCCTGATAGTCAAACGTTGGTCGGTCGTCCATTCGGCTGCATTTAAGATTGAACCGGCAGGCAAGGAAATTGTTGCCGTCACCTTTGCGTTGCGATCGACTTGCGCCAAGCCCTGTTGCGGTTTGAACACACCATTGTCATTGAAGATGGTCACGATCCAGCTGCGCGAGTTTCGATTGATCATGTATTCGACGTCGCCTTCAACTTTGACCGGCGTCGCTTCGGCGGCCAGGTGAGCAAGCACGTGCGCGGCCAGCGGCGTGATGCGTTCGTCTTCACCCAGCAGATCCGGGACAGCCACAAATACAACTTTACCGCGACCGAGCCGATTCACGGTCACTAGCGGTTCGTTCAATGTGGTGGTGATGAAAGACTGAGCGCTCTTCAGCTCAATCCTTTCATAACGAAATATCTGACCATGAAGGTCCTGAGGCTGTTCGCCAGGCGAAAGACACCGCGCGTTGTGAGCTTCGCCGGTCTCGCCTCTGAACCGAACGCCAAGCAGTTCGTTGGGGAGGCCTTCCACCTGTGCGGCGTTCAGTACAACCGTACCGCCCTTTCGCACATATTCTTCAAGCTTCTTTGCCCATGCGCTGGTCCAGTTGATGTGACCACCAACAATCACAGCCCGATAAGAGTCGATCGCGTCAATCGGAGTCGAACGCGCATCCTGCGCTTGTTTCCTCACCGGCGAGCCGCCCGTGCCACTTGAAGCAACCAGCACATCAAAAATATTTCCAAAGACGCCGGGGACAAAGGATTGTCGTTCTCCGCTCGCCGGTTCGCCTTCGCGCACCGGCCCTGGATAGTAAGCTGCGCCAAACAACTCTCGTAAGGCGCGATCGCCCGCATTGATTTGCGAGATGCCGAACGGCCATTGCGGATAATCCGTCATGTCCCAGCCGTGCGCGGGATCGAGCAGGAAGGCAATCGGCGTATACGGCTCGCCGCGATCGGGATGCTTACCCGCAAAGCGGACAAATTCTTCCGTGATCCGGCCCAGCGGATTCAGTTGAAAAGGATGGTCTCCAGGGCCGGGCTTGAAGAATTGATCAAAACCCTGCTCGAGGTAAATCGCCGAAGCGCCCGACATGTAATAGAGGTAATAACTCTTGCGATACCACGAGAGCGATGGCCCCATCGTGGCGCCGTAACGTGAGTGAAAAAAGTTATCCGGGCCGGCGAAGTTCTGCTCTTTCGTGAAGGTGGTCGCCGAATCTCCGAAGTTGGGCGCGTGGTAATAAAAAAAGTCTCCGCCATACTGCCGCGCTGCGCCGCGAGTGAACGCAACGCGCATGGCCGTCATCGGTTGCACGGCCGCGGTTTCGATTCCGAGGAATCGCACTCCCCATTCCGTCAGGGCGTGAGCGAATGATGTGCTCGAAGTCGACTGTGCCGGAATCAACTTGTCCCACATGGGGCCAGTCGCCGTCTTAAACATTCCGCTCCATTTGCGCGACAGAGCATCTGTGTAAAAGGCTCGATGAGCCGACAGCAGTTGCGTCCGGCTCATATCCGGAGAGATCTGCAAATACTTTGGCGCATCATCCCAGACAAACCCGACGCTTTCTCCTGAAATCCAGCCGAGAAACTGTTCGCGCAATTCGCCATTTAGAAGTTTCCATGCTGTTTGCGCCTCGGCATCCGACGCAAAGTTGGCGGCGCCGTAATTGAGCAAGACCGCAAACGGCGATTTTGTTTCGGCGAGATACCGACGAAATCCACTTCCTTCTTGCAAAAGCTCCGGCAAATCATTGATGTAGACTACCGGCACGATCAGCTTCGAGTCGAAAATCGGGACAGCGCGCTTTCCCGCATAAGCTTTAATGAATTCGTCCACCGGTTCGGCGTTGAAAGGATAGAGCGGCCGCTCAGCTGCCGGCTTGTCGTAACGCTGCCAGAATTCTTTGCTGATGTTCCACGGTACGAGAAAGTCATGTCCCGCAACTTTCGGACGGCGCCAGGCGGCGGGAATTTCAATACCGGCGATAGAGTCGAGTAACGGCGCAAAAGCCTGGCGACTCGCAGACCATTCCCGCAAATAACGCAGCGCGGCAAAATCCGGTTTGCCCCGGCCTTCAGGCACAAAAGTCAGATCGTTTGTCAGCAGGAAGCAGTCAACCTGACGGCGTGCTTGCGCAGCTTTCGTAACTTCTATGGAAACACGCGCCCGGCCTCTGCTTAATGTGGCCGCCGCTCCGTCCCAAGCGAATGACCAACCCCAATACATGCTGGTCTCGTCGTGGGGATCGATTATGTCAACCGCACCGAACTCGTGACGAAAACCTTCTTTTGAAGAGATTGAGACTGAGACGCCTGGTTTGCTGACGACCCCCGATTGCGTTATATGGATGACAAAATCTTCAGTCCTGCTGGCCCAGTCTGCATACCGAACCCAGACTTTGTAAGTACCGTCGCGCGGAATCTCGACATCCTGCCAAATCACAGCGTGGGTTTCATCAGCGCTGGCGGCTACTGAATTCCATTCGCTCTCGCCGCCCTGCGACCATTCAGCGGAAACTCCGGGCCCACTGATGCCCCAACCGGGAGCCTTTGACGCCGGGATTTCGAGATAAGAAGGATTGAGGAGCGGCTCATGACGCGAGGTCTCAGTGATGCCGCGCATGTTTTCGGTTTCGTACCAGAGGTATTCAACTTCCGACGCGGGGATGGTGAGACGCGGCGACGCCGGGAGTTGTGATTGCGCCTTGCGCGGCTGATTGGCAGCGCAAAGCAGGATAATAGCGATGACGAGCGAAACCGCTCCAACCATGCGCTTCAAGTTCTGCGCTCGCGTATGGCCCATTGTTCAGGATGATCTATCATTCGGACTAATTGACCGAGTATTCCTTCGTATGTTCGGTCGATTTCCTCCGCCTAAGTTTGGGATATATAACCACAGCGATGAGCCAATTCTACCCAGACTCTGGTTTCCTCAGCCTCGCCTTCAGAGTCCGTGAGCTTACTCCGAAAATGTGCTGGATACCGGCGCTTCCGCCAAGCTTCGCCGATATTGGAGCAAACCGATCTCGATGCGCGTCGCATTTGATCAACCCATTGAAAATTTCTCTTCCGGTGGGAACCGCTTCGTTATTTCAAAGATGCGCATGGCTGCCTCAATTGCGGCCCTATAAACCCTCACTTCCTTGTAGCTTCTAATGTTTTGCATCCGTAGGAGTCCCCATTTTCGAGTTCGTTTCTCCGTGTCTCCTTTTCTCCGTGTCTCCCTTTCTGCCTCTTGCGGCGCGTCTCCGCGTCTTTTCAATGACCCAGTTGCCACACCTTAATCGCATTGATCGGATGGATAAGCATGATAATTTCCAACAACAAACTATCGCGTATCCAAACAAGCAACATTGCTTCAACCGCCAGGAAGACAACAATTGACCCTCGCCAGCCCAGCTGCCTCGCGATCATGAATCCGATCGCGCAACAGAAGATGTCGCCTAATGAATTTACGATCGAATCACCCTGATAACCGAGCGAAGCGGTGGCCACGCGATAGCGCTCGATGACGGTGTTCGTGTTTTCAATGATTTCCCAGACAGACTCGAGCGCTATTGCTATGACAA
>DATISD010000531.1:0-1858 GCA_035469005.1 Pyrinomonadaceae bacterium
CGTGGGAATCCTGCATGACTTTGAACGACAGTTGGGGTTATCACGCGGCGGATTTCAACTGGAAGAATCCGACGACGGTCATTCGCAATCTGATTACCTGCGCGCGCGACGGCGGCAATTATCTGCTGAACATTGGACCAAAGCCTGACGGATCGATCCCGGAGGAATCTGTGCGCATCCTGACGACCGTCGGTGACTGGATGAGCAAGAATGGCGCGACCATTCGCGAATCCGATCCCTGTCAGCCGCGGCGTGGCAACTATCTGAGCTTCACGCGCAAAGGGAATACGCTTTACGCGCACGTTCATTACTGGCCCGGCGAAACGGTAGTGGTCGGCAATCTCCTGAACAAGGTTTTGTCGGCCAAAATGTTTGCAACTAACGAGCCGGTGAAGTTTCAGCAGGACGAATTTCGCATCCGGCTGACCGGATTGCCAAAGAAGGCGCCCGATTTTGTTACCACGTTCGCGCTGGAACTGGATGGCGAGCCGAAACAGGATCACGAAGGTAAGCGGGCGGTGAAACCCCGCGAGGGTATCTACAAAGTTGTTTGAAAATTCCCTCTCCCTTTAAGGGTAGTGTCTTACTTAACGGAGATCATGATTGTCGATAGCCATCAGCATTTTTGGCAGGTTGGGCGGTTTGATTACCCGTGGATGACTCCGGAAGTCGATGTGCTTTGTCGTGACTACTTGCCGCGAGATCTCGATCCGATTCTGAAGCGGAAGGCCGTCGAAAAGACGATCCTGGTGCAGGCGAGCAACAGCCTCGAAGAGACCCGCTGGTTGCTGGAACTGGCCGAGCAGAACTCATTCATAGCCGGGGTGGTGGGCTGGGTTGATTTAACCGCGGATGGATTTACCGATCAGCTTGATGAGTTTACCCCGCACGCGAAATTTAAGGGCGTTCGGCATCTGGTTGAAAGTGAGCCGGAAGACGATTGGTTGATGCAGCCAACAGTGCGTGCAAATTTGCGAATCCTGGCCCGCCGCGGAGTAGCTTATGACCTGCTTGTTCACACGCGCCATTTGAAGTATGCGGTGAGGCTGGCAGACAGTTGCCCTGAGTTGCGTCTGGTCGTTAACCACATGGCCAAGCCGCCAATCGCGCGCGGCGAAATTGATGATTGGTCGCTGGGGTTACGCGAGATAGCGTCCCGTCCGAATGTGTGGTGCAAACTTTCCGGGCTGGTCACCGAAGCAGACTGGACAAGCTGGCGGGTTGAAGATTTGAAACCCTATGTGGACCGGGCGTTGGAAGTTTTTGGTCGCCGGCGAATGATGTTTGGTAGCGATTGGCCGGTGTGTTTGTTGGCTGCGTCATACGATCGAGTGCTGGAGGCATTCGAAAAACTGTTAGCTGGCCTGGACGAGAACGGTCGCGACCGCATCTTTTCCCGCAATGCTCTCGAGTTTTATCGGATTCAGGAGGAAGCCGTAGCAGCGTAGTTGGCCATGAAAGAAGCCCCTCTCCTCTTTGGGAGAGGGCCGGGGGGAAGGAAGTCAGCAGCGCCCAGTAGACCCTCACCCTAACCCTCTCACAGACCGAGAGGGAATGAGATAAATGTCCGAAACCTATTTCATCACCGGCGCGCAGGGCTGCATCGGCTCGTGGATTGTAAGAACACTGGCCGAGCGCGGCGACACGCCTGTGGTTTTTGATCGCAGCGAAGACCGGCGCCGGCTGGCGGCAATCATCGAGACTGCCCAGTTGGAACGAATTCAGTTCATCAGCGGAGATATCACCGACGTGACTGCTGTGCGGTCAGCGCTGGAAGATTCGGGTGCGCGTCGAATCATTCATTTGGCGGGATTACAGGTTCCGACCTGCAAAGCCGATCCGGTGGCGGGCGCGTTCG
>DATISD010000532.1:0-1579 GCA_035469005.1 Pyrinomonadaceae bacterium
CGCCAACATTCCGCCGCAATTCGAAATCGTCGATCAGCCGCTCGACACGCAGATGACGATCTCAATGGGCCCGCAACACCCATCGACGCATGGTGTGCTGCGGCTCGAGCTGGTGCTGGACGGCGAAATGGTAGTTAAGGCTACGCCGGACATCGGCTATCTCCACACCGGGATGGAGAAGCTGTTTGAGTACCGCAAATATCAGCAAGGAATCGTCATCACCGACCGCATGGATTACCTGAATCCGCTCGGGAACAATCTTGCTTATGTAATGGCAGTCGAGAAGTTACTCCAGCTGGAAATTCCCGAACGGGCGCAAACCATTCGAGTGCTTACGTGCGAACTGCAGCGCATCGCTTCGCACCTGGTTTGGCTGGGCACGCACGCGCTGGACATCGGCGCGATGACGGTTTTCTTCTACGCTTTCCGCGAACGCGAAAAGATTCTCAACTTGATCGAAGCTGCGTCAGGCGGGCGCCTGACACCTTCTTACTTTCGCATTGGCGGATTGATGATGGACATCCCGGCGGGTTTCGAGCGCCGCGTCAAGCAATTCCTCGATGACTTTCCCCCATCGGTAGAAGAGTTTCATAAACTGATCACCGGCAATCGAATTTTTCAAAAGCGCACCCAGGGCGTCGGTTACATCTCAGCCGAAGATGCAATCGACTGGGGGTTGTCGGGACCCAGCCTGCGTGGCAGTGGCGTGGCTCTTGATATTCGCCGCGCAAATCCTTACTGCGGTTACGAAACTTACGATTTCGAAGTCCCCGCCGAACCTGACTGCGACGTTTGGGCACGTTACATGGTGCGCATGCGCGAGATGATTGAATCGCACAAGATTGTGACCCAGGCCCTATCGCGTTTGCGGCCTGGTCCGGTAAAAGCAGATGCGCCGAAGATTGTTTTGCCGGATCGCGAAGCGATGAAGACCCATATGGACGCCCTGATTCATCACTTCCTAATCGTGGCTGAAGGCTTTGACGTGCCGGCCGGCGAAGTCTACATGCCGATCGAAGCGTCAAAGGGCGAACTTGGCGTCTATGTGCAATCGACGGGAGGGCCAAAGCCGGCGCGCGTTCACTTCCGCGGCCCCAGCTTTGTAAATCTTTCAGCGCTGCCGCACATGTCGCACGGCGCGATGGTCGCGGACATCGTCGCCATCATTGGATCGTTGGATATCGTTCTGGGCGAGATTGATCGATAGGAGATGCCATGAGAAAGAGTGTTTTAACTATTCCCGAGATCGGATTGATTGCCCTGACTCGGGTGGCGCTGGGAGCAGGTCTCGGCTTGCTTTTAAGTGGAAAGCTCGACCGCAGTGCTCGGAGGGCCGCGGGTTTGGCTTTGGTTGCCGTAGGAGCTCTGACTACGGTTCCACTGGCAATCGACGTATTTTGTAAGAAGCCCAGCGAAAATAATCAAGCGACCTAATGGCCGAAGTCCTGGTAAAAATTCAGCCGCCTGATCATCCGGTGCATATGCCGGGGCCGGCCACTTTCTCGCCTGAGATTGAGGCCGAAATCGATCGTCACATCGCGAAGTATCCGATCAGACGCTCGGCAATTTTGCCTTTGAT
>DATISD010000533.1:0-2338 GCA_035469005.1 Pyrinomonadaceae bacterium
GGTCAAAAGACTAACTGAGAACTCGCGATGTATTGTCCCAGGTGCGGTCAACAACAAGCCACCGACTCAATGCGCTTCTGCTCGCGTTGCGGCTTTTCGATGGAAGGGACTATGCAAGTGCTCGCGCACGGCGGCATGTTGCCTCAATATCAACCGCCGCCGGATGGAAAAAAAGTCTCGCCGCGGCGCAAGGGTGTCAAGCAGGGTGTGCTGCTGATGCTGATCGGAGTGCTGCTGGTTCCGATTTTCGGAGTGATGTCGAGCTTTGCCCCGGGTAGATTGGAAAACTTTTTCGCTTTTTGGGCTGCGCTAGCTGCAATCATTTGTTTTGTTGGCGGCCCGTTGCGAATGTTGTTCGCCGCCATCTTTGAAGAAGGCGCTCCGAAATATCAATTCCCAATGGCGCCGCCCTACAACGTGCCGTCTATTCCTCCGGCGAACCGCGCGCCCGGGCTGCCTCCAGCGTCGGTCAACCCCGCGTCGCAATGGCGGCAAAGACCACAGACGGCGGAAATTCTCCAGCCTCCGAGTGTGACCGACAGCACGACCCGTCTGCTCGACAAAGAACCCAAGAGCGAATAACGGCAGTCAAGTTGTGGCACGGGCGTCCCGCCCGTGAAATCACGCGCAAGATGCGCGTGCCACTTCAAACTGAACCAGCACCGAATAACGCCTGCGCTTTGCATGGCTGCCAACCTCGCGGCAAAATCAACAACATGTCGAGCGACAACAACGCTCCGCCAAACGCCCTGACTGCTCGATTATGTGAGCGCATCAAGGGTGAAGGTCCAATTAGTTTTCACGATTGGATGCAGGCCGCGCTCTATGATGCGGACGACGGTTACTACTGCCGAAGTGATCTAATTCGTCAGGGGCGAGCCGGCGATTACCGCACGGCGCCGGAAGCCAGTCCACTCTTTGCGGCCACGTTTGCGCATTACTTCATGAAGTCATACTTCGACCTGGGCGCGCCTCGTCAATGGACCATCATTGAAGCCGGCGCGGGCGCCGGCATGTTCGCCCGCGGGGTCCTGACCACTCTGCAGACAAATTTTCCGCAGATCTTCGAGGCGACGCGTTATCTGATCGACGAACTCGCCCCGGAAACGCGCTCCAGGGCCGGCGCGAACCTGGACGAATTTAAGGACCGCGTTGAGTTCCGCAACCTCTGCGAGATCACCGAACCATTCAAACACGCGATCATTTTCTCGAATGAGTTGGTTGACGCATTTCCGGTTCATCGGGTGATAGGTCGCAGCGACAAGCTGAAGGAACTTTGCGTCGACGTAAATGAAGACGGGAACTTCATGTGGGTAGAAAGTGACCTCAATGGTGAGGTAGCCGAATACTGTGAGCACATTGGCCTGCGGCTCGCTGAGGGCCAAATCTTCGAAGCTAATCTCCTCGCCGAACAATTTGTCGCCCGGGCCGAGAGTCTGCTCGAGCGGGGCTTACTGATCACTGTTGATTACGGAGCTACACGCGACGAATTACTTGCCGCGCCCAGTCGCTTCACCGGAACCTTGAGAGCATTCCGCAAACATCAAATGGTCGAGAGCGTTTTGATCAAT
The DNA here is from genome assembly GCA_035469005.1 of Pyrinomonadaceae bacterium. Taxonomy (GTDB): domain Bacteria; phylum Acidobacteriota; class Blastocatellia; order Pyrinomonadales; family Pyrinomonadaceae; genus UBA11740. The sequence continues at coordinate 1,572 of DATISD010000533.1, forward strand.
CCGGGCGCGCAGGATCTTACAACCACGGTTGACTGGACGCAGATGCAGGAGGCGGGCAGGCGCCACGGTTTCGAAAGTCTAAGACTGGAACGACTGGACCAGTTTTTATTGAATGAAGGATTACTCGATGCGCTCTCAACCTTGAGCCAGCAAATGAACGACGCCGTGGATATCATCAATTTACAGATCGGGGCGCGTGAAATGATCCGGCCTGATGGCTTGGCAGCCTCATTTCAAGTTCTGATCCAGAGGAACCGCGAGCGATAGCGAGCAGGATCAGCGCTCAACTTAGACGACCAGGTTTTCTTAGGCTTTCAACGCCGTTCGCCCTGGTTGCCCTTTATTCCGCTCGCTATCGCTCGCGGTTCCGTAACGCTGCTCATGCACTTGGGCAGACGTAGAGTGTTTTGGGGCAAAGACTCGCTCCACGTTACTGAATCTTTGGGCCAGCGCGTGACCCACAATTTGAATGACAAAATTAGCCGCCCGCCACCGCCGGCGGTTCGGATGTTCTTCGAGGCTTGAATTGCAGAGGCTCTGATTGCCGGGTCTGACAAAAATCCGCGACGACCTCCACAAATCGTTCAGGATACTCGGCGGGTGGCAAGTGTCCGCAGTTTCGAAACACAATCAACCGGGCATTGGGGATGGCGTCGCGCAATCTCATCGCATGGTCGAGCGGTATGTGATCGTCCTCGTCACCCCACACGAGCAATGTCGGCGTGCGAATTAGCGATGCTTCTCTTTGGACGCGATTGGCACTCCAG
>DATISD010000534.1:0-4196 GCA_035469005.1 Pyrinomonadaceae bacterium
AAGAAAGTCGTGTCGGGCATTCTGGCAATACTGCTCGGGGGATTTGGAATTCACAAATTCATTCTGGGCTATCAACGAGAAGCCGTCATCATGTTGCTGGTTTCAGTGCTGAGCTGCTTTACATTAGCCGGCGTCATGCACGTTATCGGCATCGTCGAAGGCATAATCTACTTGACCAAGACCGACGAGGATTTCGTCAGGACCTACATCCAGGGCCGCAAGGGTTGGTTCTGACCGCGGTTTCTTTGGGGCGAGAATTCAGCTAACATTTCTCGCCACGGTGTTCAAAATTTCATGAGTCGCGGCGGCTTTTAGATCATGGCGAGTTTTTATTTTGTCGATACAACTCCGGACCGAGCGCGACAGTTAGCGGCCGCGGCCACAATTTGGGCGGGACTAACTGCCATATCGATCTTTCTCTTCTTCTTCAACCCCGCGAGCCCGGCCAATCAGTTCTTTCCCAAGTGTCCGTTCCGCCTGGTTACCGGTTGTCAATGCCCTGGCTGTGGGTCGACCCGCGCATTTTATCAATTGCTGCACCTTCATCCGGTCGCGGCGTTCAAGTTTAATCCGTTGATGATTCTGACGTTGCCGTTCCTCATCTACGGTTTTCTTGGATTCACTAAAAGCGCTGTTACCGGAAAACCCTATCGTCGCTTATTTATTCCGCCGATTTACCTTTGGGCCTGGTTAGCCCTGCTGATCTTCTTTTTGATCTTTCGGAACACGCCCTGGTATCCGTTTGTGTCCTGAAGTTGCACCGCAATTTGTCAATCTTTGCAGATTAATCTTCAGGCTTCGTCGATCGAATCGAAACAAACTGGGCCGTAGAACCATTCTCATGCTTCCTTCGATACAAAAGCGATAGCGAAATTCCTGCCAATATCGCCAGGATCAATCCACCAAAAAGCAGCTTCCCCAAATCGTTGAACCCGCACTCATCGCAATCACCTGCCAGCAGCGCCGCATAAACCGCGCTCTCGAAAGCGTTCACCAGGAAAATACCGATTGCAGATGTCATGATCAGATCGAACAGTTGAAACATTGCGAACCTCCGATAAGTCGTCTGCAAAGTTAGACACTCAGCGCGACGGTTTGTTCCTTCGTTGAAACGTCCTATCAGGGCCGCGGCTGAGCGGCTGTCTTCCATTTACGATTTGCGATTCACCATTTACCATTCATCTATGAATTCCGATCCGGCAATTCGCATCTCCATGCTGCCGCGCGACACAAACTCGCAGGGCACGATCTTTGGTGGCGTCATTCTCAGTTACATCGACATGGCCGGCGCGATCGAAGCCCACCGGCACACGGAAATGGATCGCTTCGTCACCGTAGCCATGCGCGAGGTGATCTTTCATGCGCCGGTTTTCGTTGGCGACCTGGTCAGTTTTTATGCGGAGACGTTAAAGGTGGGAACCACTTCGATCACGGTCCGGGTCGTCGTCGATGCCGAACGTTACGGTGAGCCCGGCCAGAAAGCGCGCGTGACCCAGGCTGAAGTAGTGTATGTTGCGGTCGATAAGGACGGAACAAAGAAGAAGATTACGATGAAGTGATTTAGTGGCACAGACTTCAGTCTGTGGCCAGGCTAAGAAACACAGACTGAAGTCTGTGCCACTTCACCAGCGATGATACGCAGGATGTCCCGGCTTCACGGCAACGAACGTTCCGCGGCAGGTGGCACAGACCTTGTCATGCGCAATCAATTCACCTTCCACGATCGCGCGGTCTTCGGTTGACTCAATCACGCGCGCGCGCAGTTTGAGCGGTTTATCAGTCGGAGTCGGACGAATCAGCTTGATCGCATAATCAGCCGTCACTGTACACGGGGGGTGCTCCACGCCGGCCTGCTTCATCAGGTGATAAGCCGCGGTCCAGTTGCAGTGGCAATCGAGCAGCGTGCCGATGATGCCGCCACTCAACATTCCGGGAAATGCTTCCTGATAGGTTTCGGGCTCGAAGGTGGCAACGACTTCGTTACCTTCAGGGAAGCTGCGAATGTGCAAACCCTTTTCGTTCGCCGGACCGCAACCAAAGCAAGCCATCTTCGGGGCGTAAGTTTCCTGGAGACTTTTTTCCATAATCGTTCATAATCTAAAGTCCAATGTCCAATGTCCAATGTCCAATGTTGATTACGGACGTTGGACTTTGGACGTTGGACTTTGGACATTTCGCAGTGGACTTTGGACGTTTCGGAGTTGCTCCCGCAACTTGAATCTCTGCACCTTCCCGGTCGCCGTGTAAGGCAGCTCCGCAACAAATAAGTAACGGCGCGGCTGTTTGAATCGCGGCAGCACATCCGCGCAAAGCGCACGCAAATGACTTTCCGCTTTACCAGGTTCGCTTCCTTCCGCGAGCACGACAAACGCGCAAACGCACGATAATCCGGCCTCGTCAAATCCTTCAACCACAGCCGCGGCCCGGGTTGATTCGTGGCGCAACAAAACACTCTCGACTTCGATTGGCGAAACCCACTGACCCGTGGGCTTGAAGCAATCGTCGCTGCGGCCCATGTGCCACCAGAATCCGTCCGCATCGCATCGATACAAGTCGCCCGTGCGCGTCCAGCCATCAACAAACGTTTCCGCAGAAGTTTCGGCCCGCTGCCAGTAACGCGACGCGGCGCTGTGCCCGCGAATCCATAGATTGCCGACCTCGCCGATTTTTGTGCCTACACCTTCATGGGTAATTAGCTTCGCTTCGTAACCGCTTAGCAGCCTGCCACTGCTGCCATAACGCACCTCACCTGAATGGTTCGACATGAACATATGCAGCATCTCGGTCGAGCCGATGCCGTCCAGTACTTCCACACCAAACGTTTGCTGCCATTCCTGACCCAGCTGCGCCGGCAAAGCCTCACCCGCCGAAACACACAAGCGCAAACTCGAACAATCGAGCGATGCTACGGTCCGGTGATGCTCAAGCAGCATGCGATAGACGACGGGCACGCCGAAGAATATCGTCGGGCGACACTCGCTGAGTATGCGTCTGACCACTTCAGGCGTCGGTTTTTCCCGGCAAAGAATCGTGGTCTGGCCGTTGAGTAAAGGAAAGGTGAAACTGTTTCCCAACCCATATGCAAAAGGCAAACGCGAAGATGAAAACAGACGATCGCCTTCGCCAGGCTTCAGGACCTCACGACAATAAGTTTCATTCGTGCAGAAGATGTCTGCTTCAGTGTGCACGGCGCCTTTCGGCTCGCCGGTACTGCCGGACGTGTACAGAATGAAAGCGTCTGCCTCCGTGTCAGAAGCAGGACCGTGCGGGGAGGCTCCACCCTCTCGCGGAACAACCGAAAATTGCTCCAGCGGCCACCTGGGCGCGTCCGCGAAATCCTCAATGTTGACTCCCGCGATTGCCGTCGCTATTTCTTCGCCTCGCCGCACGAGGATTAAGTTCTTCAGATCCTTCAGCGCGGGTGAATTCTCAAATAACGCGCTCGCGCTTTGCGCCTCGACAACCGCGGCGGACGCGCTGCAATCTTTCAGGATGAAAAGTTGATCTTCGCGGCCAAGCGCCGGATTGATGGGGACCGCAATCGCGCCGATGGAGATGACGGCCACGAAGGTGGCGATGAACTCGGGTGAATCAGCCAGCAGGATGGCGACCCGATCCCCGTTCTCGACGCCGAGCGCATTCAGGACTTCCGCGACCCGCACCGCCTCAGCCCGCAACTCGGCATAAACAATCTTACGACTCTCAAACCACACCGCCTGACGCATTGAACGGCTGGCAGGAAATAAGCGCTCGAAAAGATTCATACCTATTTTACGGGCTGAAAATGTAACACAACGGGGCGGATCCAACGCTCCTTACCAGCCCTCTCGTTATTTTTGAACATGTTCAAAAAGCTCTTGACAGACTCCCGAAACCGAGCGTATGTTGCAAGAGTTGAACGTGTTCAATTTTCCTAAAGGAGGCCAAAAATGAACATCGAAATCGTCACGTACCTGCTCTATCTGGGCATCACCATCGCCCTCACCATCTGGGTTGCACGCACGCTGCACAAGAACGGCCGCATTTTTCTGGTGGACGTTTTTCACGGCAATGAGCCCCTGGCGGACTCGGTCAATCACCTGCTCGTGGTTGGCTTTTATCTAATCAATCTGGGCTTTGTCAGCCTGGCGCTGAAGCTCGGATACGACATCGCGACCCCCAGGGAAGGTATCGAAGCGCTATCAGTAAAAGTGGGG
>DATISD010000535.1:0-1924 GCA_035469005.1 Pyrinomonadaceae bacterium
CTAAATTTAAGCGTCGCTCTGCGACGAGCCAAAACTTCTATGGCGCTTCTGATTAAAGGGATTCCGTCTCACCTGGGAGAATTTGGGTCGTCCGAATCGGGTTCGGTCGTGTCAGGTTCGTCCTTCTCTTCATAAGCAAAGACCGCATCTTCTCCGATCGCTGGCAACACGCCGCTCGCTAGGCGGTCGAAGAATCGTTGTAAGGGACCTTGATCTGCGGCTGCGCTCGGGCTGCCGGCTTCGTCCATCTCAGGATCGAAACGAATTAGTTGCGCGGTCATATGAAGGCACGAAGCACAGCTCACCAGGTGTGAGGTGAGCGAATCTGCTTTCGATTCTTCCAGCCATCCTTCGACAAAAGCATTGATGACGTCCTCGTCAGGATGAGCGGCAGCGGCGCGCGAGAGAGCCTCATCGCGCATCCGCGCTTTCAGGCGCACGTCGATCAACCGCCGAATGGCAGCAACCTGAGGGTCACCCTTTTGCTTTCCTGCGCTCTTCACGAGGCGCCTTCACTCCTGATTTCTTCCTTCTTCGAAACGCCCCCGGTTACCGGCGCAATGGTAATCGTCTGGGCCGGATCCTCAGCGGCGATGGCCTTACAAATCTCAATTTCTTCCGGCTTCAGACCATGCTTGCCGGCCAACTCAGCATGAAAACGCTCCGACACTTTTCGGTAAACCTTATCCAGCCAGCGCATCACGGTGGATTCGTGCACGCGACTGCGCTTGGAACTACGGCGCTGAAACCATCTGCGGATTGGAGACTTAGGTTCTTCTACGATTCGAGCAATCTCACGCAGCTTGAGACCCTCGACGTGATAGTAGAGCAACAGCAGCGTTTCGTGATCGTCCAGCGTGGCCAACGCCTGGTCCAGCGCCGCCACGGTTGCGGACCGATATTGTTCGCGCACCACGCTCGTTATCATTGAATCCTCAGTTTCGCCGCCCGAAACGTGCCGAACCGGAAACTCGTCACCGCTCTCAGACCAGTCGTCCATGGGAACTTCGACCTTTGGGGCCCGATGTACATCAACTGCGGCGTGCAGAATGATGGCTCGCAACCACCCGCGCAACGAGCCCCGACCGGTATAAGTCCTGAATTTTGATTGCCGGACGCCAGCGACGACCTTGGTGCCAAACAACTCGACATACACCGCGTCAATTACTTCATCCGCGTCGGCGTCGCGACGAACCAGGTGCCGGGTCCACCGCTCAATAAACGACCGGTGCTGACGATCGAATTCCCACCAGGCGTGTTCGTTGCCGCGCATGCACGCCAGTCCCAGATAAAGATCGAGAATCTTCAGTTCGCCGATAAAACGTTTTAACTCATCCGGCGAGGGCTGTGAGTCTGGCTCGGCGAATCCAATTAAGTATTTCGCCGCCGCGCTCGCCACGGCATCGCGAAACTCGGCAAACGGCACGTCAAAGTTCGGGTACGACTGCGCACACTGAGCGTGACTTTCGATCAGCTGAGCGGTGCACGATCCTAAATTCTTAAGTAAGTCCGTTTCCAAGACGGTCCGGCAGTGAGTGTTATCGTCATTCAAAACCGGCCTATTATATTGTTAAAGAACTCTTGTGAACAATCCGCGCCGATCTATGCCCGGTCCATTTCCACCGTAATCGAGACGTAATCGCCCCTCTCTTTTTGCCTGGCGATTGTCCGAACTGGGGTCAGGCCTGCGATTTGCGATTCCTTGAAGGCGAGGCTGACGAGGCTGGGGTCAGGCCTGCAATTCTGCGATTCTTTGCGAAGATTGAAAGCCAGTTTGTGCGTTAAGCTTAGAATCGGGTGAGTAGGCAGGTGGCTTCGGGCGCGCAGGTTGAGCTTTGTCTTCTCGGTTTGCCGCCTAGTTTCCCGGCGGTGCCACATTATTTCAACCTTTCGCCAGTTGCTTCCTGCCCCTCGCAGAACCGTG
>DATISD010000536.1:0-1890 GCA_035469005.1 Pyrinomonadaceae bacterium
CTCATCCGGTTTGGTGACTCCGGGGGCGTACAGACAATCAGCGCCGGCGTCGGCGAATGCGACCAGACGTTTGAGTGAGGTCTTCAGTGGATCGGAGTCGCCTACGAGCCAGGCCTCGCAGCGCGCGGTAAGCACAACAGCAAAGCCGGTCGTATCGATTGCCGCGCGCGCGGCTTTGACGCGCTCGACGGCCAGATCGAAATCGTAGAGCGGTTGGTGCTCTATTCCCGTTGAATCTTCGATTGACAGGCCCGCGACCCCGGTTGAGACGCAATGCGCAACATTCTCAGCGACGTCTTCGGGCGTGTCTGCGTATCCATTTTGAAAATCAGCATTGACCGGCAACGACGTCGCCGTGACGATGTCGCGAAAGTGATCGAGCATCAGATTTCGCGAAACGAAAGCCGGGCCGTCAGCCAGGCCTTTCGAAAAGGCGAAGCCGGCGGATGTGGTCGCCAGCGCCTGGAAGCCAAGATGCTCGAGGTAAACCGCCGAGCCGGCGTCCCAGGGATTGGGCAGCACGAAACAGCCGGACTCGTGCAAATGTCGAAACTCTTCGATAGCGGATGATTGTTTCATTGAATATTAAGTGGTCATCGAAAAGAATAGAACTCGATCAGGCGAAACGTCAAAGACCTCGACATTGTCGTCGCCTGTCCAAATTGGAATATTCAGACAGGATTTACATGATTCACAGAATTAGACGGCTTGCTCTTTTTACGAATACCCATCTTGTAAATCCTGTGAATCCTGTCCATCGCTCGAAGAAGAAACGCCACCTCTGCCCGGGGACCGCCAAACGGCCTTGGAACAAGAGCGGCTCTCTGGTTATGCTGGCAGGTCATGATTATTCTCGAAACAGAGCGGCTGATCCTTCGTCATCTTTCTGCCGATGACGCCAACTTCATTCTCGAATTGCTCAACGAGCCTTCATTCATTCGTTTCATCGGAGACAAGGGAGTGCGCAATCTTGATGATGCGCGCCGCTATATCGCCGATGGGCCAGTCAAGAGCTATAAACTGAACGGCTTTGGTTTGAATCTGGTGCAACTGAAAGCAGGCAATACGCCAATCGGAATTTGCGGCGTGTTGAAGCGCGATACTTTACCGGACCCGGACATCGGATTTGCTTTCCTGCCGTCATATTGGAATCAAGGGTACGCGTTTGAGTCGGCCGCAGTGGTAATGACTCATGCCCGAGAAGCTCTCGGGCTCGAGCGCATTCTCGCGATCACTTCGCCAGACAATGAAGCGTCAGAAAAGCTGCTCGGCAGGATTGGTTTGCGCTTCTGTCGACTGTTGAAATTGACCGAAGACACGCCGGAAGTAAAGTTGTTTTCTACCGAAGTTTCCGAAGGGTCAACGTTATGAACTTAGGCGATCTCAGAGATCTGTACCGGCACATGGAATGGGCGGACGCCTCGGTGTGGCGGGCAGTACTCGCCTCGGAACAAGCCTGTGCCGATCAAAAGCTCAGAGAATATTTCTATCACTTGCATTTGGTTCAGCGTGCGTTCCTGCGTGTATGGCGTGGCGAGCCGCGCGACAAGCCTTATCCGACCTTCGACAACGTGCACGAACTCATGCGCTGGGGACGTAGTTACTTTAGCGAGGCGTTCGAACATGTCGCAGAGTTGACTGACGAGCAGATCTCGCAGTTCGCGCAACTGCCGTGGGCCGGTATTGTTGAGCGTGAACTCGGATGCAAACCGAAAAGCCTTACCGTCGCAGAAATGATGCTGCAAGTGCCCATGCACAGCCAATACCATCGTGGCCAGATAAATGCGCGCCTGCGGGCGGTGGGCGGCGAACCGGCAAAGGTTGATTACATTGTGTGGGTGTGGCTGGGCCGGCCCGAGGCGGATTGGGATTCGCTGGAGTGAGAGTTAC
>DATISD010000537.1:0-5587 GCA_035469005.1 Pyrinomonadaceae bacterium
GCTTCATCGACTGAGCGCACGCCGACGACGCGCAGGCCTAACAGCTTTTCCAGACCTGAAGTATTCGACGCGGGCATTACGATTCGCTTGAATCCAAGCGCCTGTGCTTCGCGCGCGCGCACGGATGCCTGCGACGCGCCGCGGACCTCACCCGTCAATCCTACCTCGCCGAAGACAGCGGTGTGCGCATCGATTGGTCGATTATGAAAACTTGACGCGATGGCGTTCACTAATCCGAGATCGACGGCGGGCTCGTCCACTTCCAGGCCGCCGGCAATATTCACGAACACGTCATCACCGAGAAGTTGCAGACCGGCGCGCTTCTCGAGCATGGCGATCATTAATGCCACGCGATTCTGATCCACACCTTGGGTCATCCGCCGTCCCGTTCCGTATTTCGAGCTAGACACCAGCGCCTGAATTTCAACCAGCATTGGTCGCGTGCCTTCGACGCAGGCAGTCACAACGGAGCCGGCAGCATCGGCCGGTCGTTCCGCCAGAAACATCTGCGAGGGATTGGCGACCGGCCGCAAGCCCGAACTGGTCATCTCGAAAACACCGACTTCATTAGCAGCGCCAAAACGGTTCTTGGTCGCGCGCACGATGCGATGGTTGTGATGGCGCTCGCCTTCGAAATATAGAACTGTATCGACGATGTGTTCCAACGCGCGCGGGCCGGCAATTGATCCTTCCTTGGTCACATGGCCAATCAGAAAGACCGGAATGCCGCGGTTCTTGGCGAGCAAAAGGAACTGGGCGGCGACTTCGCGAATCTGTGAGATCGAGCCGGGAGCTGATTCGATGTCGGATGAAAATGTCGTCTGAATGGAATCGACGATGATGGCTGACGGTTTAACACGTTCGACTTCCCGCAGGATATTTTCGAGATTTGTTTCCGGCAATAGCAGCAGCCTGGCGGCCTGAATTCTGAGCCGTTCACCTCGCAGTTTGATTTGCCTTTCCGACTCTTCACCTGAGACGTAGAGAACGGTTGCGCCTGCCATGCTCAATTTTTCCGCCACCTGTAAAAGCAAAGTGCTCTTGCCGATTCCGGGATCGCCGCCAAGCAAAACCAGCGTACCGGGAACAATCCCGCCGCCGAGTACGCGATCGAATTCCGTCACGCCTGAAGAAACACGCGCATCGTCCTGCGATTCAATTTCGTTATACGCAATGGCTTTCGCTTCGCGTAAACGAAAGCCACCCTTTGACGAACCCTTCCTGGTAGTAACGACGCGTTCTTCGACCAGCGAATTCCATTCGCCGCATTCGGGACACTTACCGAGCCATTTGCGCGATTCGAAACCGCAGGACTGGCAAAGAAAGATTGTGTTTGGACCTTTGGTCATCTGAAGGAGTGCTTCACGTATCGAGGTTCATCTGCCAGTTTCTGTTCTTTGAGAAAAGTCCAGGCAGCTATATTAATCTTTGGAGCGAGATCGTAATACCAATGATCGTGGCCGGGCATCTCGATCAGTTGCGCGTTGAAACCGTTGCTGTTGAGCATGTCGCGCGTGGCCCTGACATCCGCCAGCGGAAAAGATCGATCGACAGTCCCGACGGCAATGTAAATCGGGATTTTACGTTTCGCCCTCTCGACAATCACACCGTCTCCGCTGTTGAGCGCGCCCGCATGAATCGCCGTAGCGGCAAAATATTCCGATTCGTACAACGCCATATAGAGCGCAAAACAGGCCCCCGCTGAATGACCGAAGATGTACATGCGATGCGCGTCGATCGGGTATTTGGACTGAAGGTCGGTTATCAAATCATGCAGAAAGTCAGGTCCGTCGACAGGAGTCGACCACATTTGGGTATTAATGGCGTCGGGGCCAACCAGGATAATTCCTTCCTTTTTGGCGAGGTCCTTCCATTTGTCCACCAGTGAAAACCCATTTCTGCCGGAGCCATGCAGTAACAAAAGCAGCGGCGCAGGATGATCCTTCGTGAGCTTGTCCGGTACAAACAGATAATAGGCGCGAGCCTTGCCGCCCAGGTTGGTTATCTCTTTCTGAACTTGCTGGCCAGAGGCAGGTATCGACACCAACAGCAAACCAAACAGAAGTATTAGCCGCTTCATAGCATCAATCCTCAGGGTGTCAGGCGACACTTTGGCAATCGGATCAGACGAGAAACCTATCAAAAATGTCCTCAAATCGCCTCTGTTTAGCCCTGAAGGGGCTACGTCTCAAAGCCCAGGGGTTGCCGCTTCGGCTACCCTGGGAAAGAGGAATCCACAACCCTACAACCGCAAAGCGGTTGCGACCGAACGAGGTTCCTGACACAACCGCGTTGCGGTTGAGAAAATCTTCCCTTCACCTCCCAGGGTAAGCCGAAGCGGCAACCTGGGCTTTGAGGCGCTGCCCCTTCGGGGCAGAGAGAAAAACTCTCTTAGTACTTAACGGCGTGCGCCCAGTACGTAATTAAGATGGACTCTAATGCATTGAGATTAACTCCACCTTAATCCAACAAGGCCTTCACATTTTCAGTCGGCCGGCCCAACACCGCGCGCTCACCGCGCTCGACAATCGGCCGCTGAATCAGGTCAGGATGTTTAGTCATCAGCGCGATAATTTCGTTATCGCTGAAATCCTTCTTGCCGAGGCCAAGTTCGCGATAGACAGGCTCGCTCGATCGCAGAATGTCTCGCGGTGCGAGGCCCATCTTCTTGAGCAGGCCGCGCAGCTTCGCCTCGCTCAATGGCTCGAGGTAGTAGTTAACTTTCTCAAAGTCGACGCCGCTCTCCCGGAGCAGTCTGTCCAACTCGCGACACTTGCTTCAAGTCGGCTTTTCGTAGACGATGATTTTGTCAGACATATTATGGAGTGAGGTGACTTGTCACCGCTTTCTTCCTTTGGCTTAACCTATTGGAAAGCGGCGACGAGTCGCCGCACTCCAAATTCCTAGGGAAATATTCCTCTCACCCTCGTCGCCTCTGCCACGCGATCGATCGCCAGAATGTACGCACCCGTGCGCAGGTCGGTACCGTAACGGTGAGCGGTCTGATGCACCTTCTGATAAGCATCGGTGATGGTGTCTTCCAGCGTTTGATTAATGCGTTTCTCGCTCCAGAAGAAGGAATACTGGTCTTGCACCCATTCGTAATAACTGACGGTCACGCCGCCCGCATTCGCCAGAATATCCGGAATGAGCGTCACGCCTTCAGCCTCCAAAACTCGATCGGCCGCGGGCGTAGTCGGGCCATTAGCCAACTCCGCAATAATCTTGGTTTTTACTTTGCCGACGTTCGCTGAAGTAATGGCGTTTTCCAACGCCGAGGGACAGAGGATGTCGCATTCAACCTCGAGTACATCGTTCGGGGCAATTTCTTTTACTCCGCGGAAACCCTCCAGCGAGCCCGTCGTTTCTTTGTGTTTCAAAACGGCCTGAATATCCAGTCCGTTTTCAGCGTACAGCCCACACCTTGAATCGCACACAGCAACTACGGTGGCCCCGTCTTCGGCAACCAGGCGTGCGATAATCGATCCTGCATTGCCGAACCCCTGCACTGCCACCCGAGCGTCTCTCATACGCGCCCCACGGACGATGCAAGCCTCACGTAGAGCATACAGCGCGCCCCGCGCCGTCGCCTCGTGACGTCCCTGCGATCCTCCCAGCGAAAGCGGTTTGCCGGTCACGACACCCAGTTCAGTGTGACCATGCACCATCGATATCGTATCCATGATCCAGGCCATCGTCTGTGAATCGGTATAAACATCGGGCGCGGGAATGTCTCGGTCAGGTCCGATGATCGGAGCAATTTCGAAAGCGTATCTGCGAGTAAGGCGTTCGAGTTCAGCCTTTGAAAGGCTCTTGGGATCGCAAACAACGCCGCCTTTTCCTCCGCCGTAGGGGATGCCCACCGTGGCGCACTTCCAGGTCATCCATGATGCCAGCGCTTTCACTTCGTCAAGGGTGACATTCGGATGATAGCGAATGCCGCCTTTCGCTGGACCGCGGGCGATGTTGTGCTGCACGCGATAGCCTTCAAAAACCTTCGTTTCGCCACCGTCCATCCTCACCGGAATCGAGACGATGAGTTGCCGTTTCGCAGTGCGCAAGACGTTGCGCAAAGACTGATCGAGCTCGAGATAATCCGCGGCGCGATCAAACTGTTGTTTGGCAATTTCAAACGGATTGAGTTCCTCCTGGGGGGCGGTAGCCGTGGCCATAAATATCTCCGGTTCGAAGCTAGGGAATCAAGGCGGCGCTATCGTAATGGAAACAGGTGAAAGTGTCCAAAGCAGCCAGAAGATTTCTAGAACCAACGGGTTTAAGCCGCGTAGCGGCGAGATATTTATAGCCATCGCCCCTCGCCTTGCACATTCAAGATTGTGATCCGGTAACGGGTGCGAGATACAGAACCGCGAGCGGTAGCGAGCGGATCAAGAGGCTACTTTCCTTTCAAGCATGGAATTAGATCAACGCGAAATGACCTATTTCAACGGGACGCCATTATCCCACTCGCTACCGCTCGCGGTTCTGTAACATTCGCTACTCCGTTTTGCTCGACTCTCTGTGTAAAGTCGTCACTCTGTTCCTTTACCTGGAACAAACGCCGATCTGAGTTGTCTAACCCTCCAGCTTCTTCGACCCGAACGGCACCGGCAACACAGGAGGAGCAAAGATGTTTACCAACTTAATCGAATCTGCGTCGCACGTGCGAGAGTTCAAGCGCCGAAGTTCATTCTTTCTCATCACCGTCGCAGCTTATGCGACGATTCTGTTCGCTGCCGGCATCGTTAGCGTCTACGCATACGATGCGCAACTTGAATCACAAACCAGCAGTTTGGAGTTGTTGAGTTGGGTGCCGCCGGTGCCGGCAACGCCTCCGCGAACGCCCCGTGACATCCGTCCGACAATCCGTCGAGCGACGCCGACGAACGCCCCGGTCGATCGAAACATAACCATCTCTGAGCGACGAGTAGCGATTCCTCCTACGAGTGATCCCCGGCTTGTGCCGAACAACGTCGGCGTTAAAGCATCGGATATTCCACCGGTAACGGGACCGGTTCGTCTGACCAATCGAGATGTCGACCCGCCCTTTGAGTCACGAAATTCGGGTGACTGTATAAGCTGTAACGGCACACCGACCGTCGTCCGCATTGAGCCAGACAGTAAGCCGCCCGAACCGCAGCCGGTGAAGGCATCAACTCACAAGGTTCCGTCGACTGTTTTGATTTCAAAAGTGATCAGTCTGCCACCGCCGGTTTATCCGGTGATGGCAAAACAGACTCACACCCAGGGCCCCGTAAATGTCCAGATTCTGGTAGACGAGCAGGGCAAAGTCATCTCGGCCCAGGTTGTGACGGGGAATCCCATGTTAACGCCGGCCGCGAAAGACGCCGCCATGCGCGCGCGCTTCACGCCAACAGTGTTGAATGGACAGCCGGTGAAGATTCAGGGAGTGATTACGTATAACTTTGTGTTGCAGTGAGGTCAGAACCGCCTGCGGTAGCGGGCGGTTCAACTAGAGTGCTTGCGTCCTGGGATCAATAAGGCTAACCGCCCGCTACCGCAGGCGGTTCTGACTCACCTGCTCAAACGTGCACTGGTCCGGTTTCTTATCCGGCCGCCAGCGCAGGAA
>DATISD010000538.1:0-2355 GCA_035469005.1 Pyrinomonadaceae bacterium
AGAACGCGAGTCTTCTCATTTGTCCTCCTCGAAGAAACAGAATGACGCCAGGGAAGCAACGCTGGAAAAGAAACCAACGCTTACCCCTGATCGGGTGCAAACCAAGTTGAAGATTTAGCTAACTGCCCAGAAAGTGCTAAAGCGAAAAATGCCTGCCGGAGTTGGGGGCCGGCGCGAATGACGACGACTAAAATATGAGCGTCAGTATATAACCATCAGCGGGGTCGTCAAGCTTTATTTTCTAATTTCTTGCACGTTTGTCCAAATTCTCGCAGGGGAGTGCAGGCACGATTTGCCAGCCGATGAGAAGCTTAGCGAGCGATAGGGACAAACGGAGATCAATGAATTGGAATTTTCAAGGTTAGTTGGCGCTGACGTTGAACGCGCTTTGGTCAATCTTCTGATTGAATTCAAACTGGTTTAGCTTGATAGTCCATTCGGCGACAAACGTTCCGTTTACGGTGTCGATTGACAACTTGATCGTGTAAATATGCGGCAGCACTAGTCCGCCTTCCGGCTTAAACAAAGAAAACTCTTCGACCATCTTGTAGCGCGCGTCGCGTTCCTGCACATTCGTGTATTCAACTTTCCCCATGGGCGCGGAAACCGTCCGCTCGTATTCGGTGCGCACGTGGCGAAAGGTCCCCTGCTCAAAAAACAGCGTGACTTTCAAATCTGAATTACCGCGCGGCAGATATTTCAATTCATGCAACACCTGGTCATCAACCTTCTTCGTGCCGACATAATCAACCTGGGCGTGATGCGACTCGAGATCGAACAAGGGCCACGCCGAAGACAGCGTTCCACACATCAACCCCTGTTTGAAAATGATTTCGTGCATCATCAAAAAATTGCCCAGCCCCGAGCGCACCCCCGGAGTTGAAAAGGCCGCCATGAAGCTGTTGCCGTTAAAACCAAGCTGTTCCCGGGGGTAAATCGGGCTGGGAAAACTCATCCCAAAAAGGCTCTTTGATCCTTCCGAAGCGAGTACGGCTTTTCCTACCGCCTGTCCCGGCGGCGGTGTGCGAATGATTACCTGCGAGGTCCCTGAAATTATGCGCGTCGCGACAGCCGCGCGAGATCTGGCAGTTCCGATTGACTCCAGGTGTCTGGCGACTACCTCTTCGGCTTTGAGTTTTTCCGCTTTTGACGATTGAAACGCCGAAGAGCCCAGGACCGCAAAAAGGCATGGCATTAGTGCAATCGCTGATAGATCGGTAGCTCGCACGGGTTTCATCTTCTCACGAAATAGGTACGCACGCCTCCGGAGTGCTGTGTTGAATCATTCAAAAGGCGTAGAGCACGCCAGAGGCGTGCGTACCGGGAAATGGAAACAGCGAGACATCGATTGGATGCCTCGCTGCTTCCGTATTCGCGATCGTTTAGAACAGGAACTTGAACGCGAACTGAATCACGCGGGCTGATTCGCCTGTTTGAACGATCGTCTGAGTTGAAGGTGGCGCCACGGTCGCACAGCAGGACGAAGCAAAAACGTTCGATCTGATACTGGGCGAACCGGTCGACGCGTCACGTGGATTATCAAAGTTTGGATGGTTCAGTGCATTGAACATCTCCATCCGGAACTGAAGCTTCCACTGTTCGTTAATCGGGAAAGTCTTGATCACCCCCAGATCCAAATCCCAGTAATGGGGTGCGGTGAAAATATTCCTGCCCGCCCCGTTTTGGCCGGGAGCCGGCAGACAGAACGTCACCGACGCATTGGTCCCGCAGGTGTAGGGCTGACCCGTTGCTGGGTTGATCTCGACTGGCTTGAATAAAACCGGGCCAGGAAGCGTCGAACCCGTCAGAAATTGCAGTTGCGCCTCGACGGGGGTTTGCACTCCCGCACGCGATTCGTGGCTTCCGTTCGACGTGAATGCGCCGCTACGAACCGCGAACGGTTCGCCGGTCATGAAGGTGTAGATCGCGTTCACCGTCCACCCGCCCAGCACCTGATTGGTGATCCCGGACGATGTGCTAAGAAAGTGCTTACCGCGACCGAATGGCAATTCCCAGACCGAGCTCGCAGTAAACACGTGAGTGCGATCAAAGTCTGAGCGGCCGCGCTCGTCGTTGAAATTACGAATGTCGGTCGGCGTTCTTGAATTAGTCGTCGACAAACCGCCACCAGAGGATGCGCCCACCGGGTCGACGGATTGATTGTCGATCGACTTGCCGAAGGTGTAGGCCATGCTCATCGCCAGGCCACTGCTGAACCGGCGGCGTAGGGTGAACTGCGCAGCGTGATAGTTCGAGTCTCCGTGGTTGTCAAGCATGGTGATCAGCGCGAACTGTTGGTTCGGTCTGAGTTTGAGACCCAGCGTGTTGTCCTCGATGCGGCGGGCGAAACTGCCG
>DATISD010000539.1:0-3919 GCA_035469005.1 Pyrinomonadaceae bacterium
AGTCGGAAACGGCTGGCTCCAAGTGCGGCGCGTACCGCCATCTCTCGCTGACGGCTGGTGGCCTTCGCGAGCAACAGATTGGCAACGTTGGCGCAAGCAATGAGCAGCACGAACAGAACGGCTGCGGGCAAAATCAACAGGGCCTTCTTCACATCGCCAATCACCTGCTCGGGCAGCGGGACCGCGAAAGCATCCCAGCCGTCGTTAGTCTTCGGAAAATCACGGGCCAATCGTTTGGTAATGGCCTGTAAATCAGCTTGAGCGCTTTCGACTGACACTCCGTCTTTGAGCCGCGCCAGAACGAACAGGTTGTGTGAGCTGCGGTTGTCATTGCTTCCTTCGAGCGCGTACCGTAACTGGGTCCACATTTCAACCTTCACCGGACGTGCTTCGCTGCGATATGTAATTGGCGGCGGAAAATCAAAATCAGGCGGCATCACGCCGATGATGGTGGCACTCGCACCATTCACGATGACAGTTTGCCCAAGGACGTCGGAATTGGCGCCGAAGTGGCGCTGCCAGAATCCGTAACTAATGACCACGGCGGCGGGTGCGGCGGCTTGGTCCTCATCAGGTTGAAAATCCCGGCCCAACATCGGACGGACTCCGAGCAGAGAAAACATATCCGCAGTCGCGCGCGCTCCCCGTACTCGCTCAGGCTCGCCGGCGCTGACGACGGTGAAGTCCTGCAACCGATAGGCAGCCATCTTTTGGAAGACCTGAGTCTGCGCGCGTAAATCCGCAAAGTCCGGCGGCGAAACAACCATGCGCGGAAGCCCCAGGCTACGCTCCCAAATCACGACTAACCTGTCAGGCGCCGCAAAAGGAAACGGCCTGAGCAAGACGCCATTGACCACACTGAAGATCGCGCTATTCGCGCCAATGCCCAGAGCGAGTGTAACGACAGCTATCCCTGTGAAGCCCGGATGTTTCAATAAGCTTCGGACGCCTAAGCGAATGTCTTTGATTACTGACTCCATGAGCTGGTCTCCAATTGCCTGTGGGCGAATCGAGGATTTTTGAAAAATGTTTCCATTCTTCTTTGGCTCATACACATGCGTCTGTGCTACTCGTATCGCAACGCCACCAGGGGATCGACCTTCGTTGCGCGCCGCGCCGGCAAGTAACACGCGAGCAAGGCAACAATGAAAAGCGCGCCGACGACCAGAGCAAAGATCGACACGTCGTTCGCCGCGACGCCGAACAGGAGGCTTTGCAGCAGTCGCATTAGCCCGACGGCTGCGGCAATCCCGATGGTTATTCCGACGACTGATATGAACAGCCCCTGTTTCATAACCATCTTGAGAATGTCGCTCGCCCGGGCGCCCAGGGCCATCCGCACACCGATGTGATGAGTCTGCTGGCTGACGGAATATGAGACCACGCCATAGATGCCAATCGACGACAGCAGCAAAGCGAGTCCCGCAAACACCCCAATCAGGATTGCCGGGAAGCGCCGCATGAAAGCCGCCGGAGAGTTGGAGATCAATTCAGGCATCGCTTGCACGTTGAAGACCGCTGCCGCCGGCTCCAGGTTGCGGATTTCATTTCGAATCGAACCGGACACGGCGGTCGGATCGGCGTTGGTTCGAACTACCAGGTTCGCGAAGGTCGAAGAGTTCTGGCGAAACGGAAAGTAGATTACCGGCCGTGTCTCCTGATCCAATCCGGTGATCTTCACATCGCCGGCCACACCTATAATATTGAGCGCCGGTGCTTCCACCGCTGCATACTTCAGACGCCGCCCGATCGGATCGCGTCCGGCGAACATCCGTTCGGCCATGGTCTTGCCGATGATCACAACTTGCGGCGCATTGGCTTTGTCGCGGCTGTCGAACATGCGTCCGGAAATCAGCGGCACGCCCAGCGTCTGAAAATAGTTATCGCTGACGGTGCGAATATTCGCTTCCAGTTCCTGTCCGGGTGGCGGAATTGGATCACCCTCGACATTTACTCTGGTCGTATTGCCCGGTTGCAGCGGCAGAATATTAACCGTACCCGCGCCGGCAACTCCGGGCAGCGCCTGCACGCGTTCGCGCAATTGGTCCTGAACATTTATCTGGCTGTTTGCTTCAGTATACTTCGCTGCGGGCAGGACGACCGTCATGGTGAGCACGTTCTGCGGATTGAATCCCGGATCAGTTTTTAGTAGCCGCACCAGGCTCTTGAGCAGCAATCCTGCCCCGACCAAAAGCACCACCGCCAAAGCAATCTCGGTCATCACCAACCCGCTGCGCAGCCGATGGCTTCCGCCCCCGCTCGTTTGACGCCCTCCTTCTTTTAATACTCCACTCAAATCAAGCCGTGACGATTGCAACGCCGGAGCAAGTCCAAAAACGATTCCGGTTAACACCGACAGCCCGAAAGAAAAGCCGAGCATCCGCGCATCGATTTTGAGTGTTTGCAGAAACGGAAGCGCGTTGATCTGATTAGCCGGGAGCAGAGAGACGAGTGCGCTCGTGCCCCAGTACGCAAACAACAATCCGAGCGCGCCTCCCGCCAGCGAAAGCAACACCGACTCAGTCAGCAGTTGCCGCACCACGCGCCAGCGGCTGGCGCCCAGCGCAACCCGAATCCCAACCTCTTTTTGCCGCCCCAGCGAGCGAGTTAGTAGCAGGCTCGCGACGTTGGCACAGGCGATCAGAAGCACGAACCCAACCGCCGCCAGCAACGTCATCAGGATCGGTTTGACCTGGCCCACAACCTGTTCCTGCAAAGGAATAAGTTTCAGGCTTGTCCCCGCATGCGAATCCTTGAATTGTTGTTCGATTCGCGTGGTAGTGAGGCTGAGTTCAGCGTGCGCTTGCGCCGGGGACACACCGGGCTTCAGCCGGGCGATCAGATTGGTGCCGTGCAAAAATCGGCGTGTAAGTTGGTTTTGGGTTGGCTGGTAGGGCAGAAAGAGATCCGCCGGTCTCATAGCGAACTGAAAACTTTGCGGCAGCACTCCGATTACGGTGTAACTGTCGCCGGCCAAATTGATTTGCTGGCCCACGATTCCTTCGCTACCGCCAAAGTGTGTCTGCCACAGTCCATAACTGAGCAACGCGACCCGTGGTCCACCCTGTTTGTCTTCTCCGGTTTGAAAAGTGCGGCCCTTGATAGCGTCAACGCCGAGTACCGAAAAGAAATTTGCCGACACGAGAGGAGCAAAAACACGTTCTGATTCGCCGTTCGAGTTGAGGATAGTTCCGCCGCCCGTGTAGGCGGCCAGGTCGCAAACCTGGTTCTGCAGGTAATCCTGATAATCCGGATACGAAAACTCGCGCTGATCGAACTCTTTCTGTGGCGTGCGCTCCCACATGTGATAGAGCCGTTCGGGTGATCGGTATGGCAGGCCCCGAATCACTGCGGCATCGACTACCGTGAAGATTGCGGTGCTGGAACCGATGCCGAGCGCCAGGGTCATCACGGCAATCAAGGTGAACCCGGGCCGCTTCAACATCGTGCGGAGTCCGTAACGCAGATCCTGTAGCAACATAGACATAGCTGATCTCTCCTTATTCGTATCGCAACGCCACGAGCGGATCGACTTTCGCTGCGCGCCGTGCCGGTATGTAGCAGGCCAATAAGGCAATTAGCAGCAAGCATCCGGACACAATCGCGAAAGTCGCTTTGTCCGTCGCTTCCACGGCGAACAACAAGCTGGTCATCAAACGAGTGACCACAAACGCACCGGCAAGTCCGATCGCCACGCCGAGGACGGCGAGCAGCAATCCGCTCTTCATGATCAACTTGATTACATTACTCATCTGCGCGCCCAGCGCCATGCGAATTCCAATCTCCTGCGTCCTTTGGGTCACGGCATAGGACATGACTCCGTAAACGCCCACCACCGCCAGCACCAACGCGAGCGAGGCAAACAAAGTCAGCAACAACATGTTGAATCGCCGCGCAGCGAACGAACTCGCGGCGACTT
>DATISD010000540.1:0-3456 GCA_035469005.1 Pyrinomonadaceae bacterium
CGGGTCGTGATTGAAGACGAGTCTTCAAGGATTTGGGACGCGCGCTGACGCACCATCTCTGCCGCCGTTTGCCGTGGCAAATTCGGGTTTTCTTTGACTATTGCATCCACAAAGAATTCAAATACGTCACTGTCGTGCTGCTCAACTGCCATGGCCTGATACTCAGACATCGGAGGATACTCAGCAGTGTGCAGCATCAACTGCTGTTGTGCCCTGAGGCGGTCAATCGCCGTCATCATTACTTCCCGGTTGTCGGTGAGTTGTTGCAGAAAGCCTAATTGGCCGGAAGCCGAGGCGATTGCCGCTTGATCGTTCTGGCGCATTTCGCGCTCGACAAACCTCTTCAGCAGCGCCCGCGCCTGGCTCATGCTCCCCGGCGACAGGTGTAGGTCGTCCAGAAAGAACATGACGGTCCGTCCACGATCCAATGGGACCACCGGCGTCTTGACCCCTGTGTTCGTCGAGGTGCCCCGCGCCGCTGCCAACTGCGCCTCTTCGTTCCGGCTCCCGGCGGCGATCCGATCAAAAAAAGTAATATCGCGTGGCTTGCCTTCTACTTTGAGCACCACCTGATCACTCTTGAGGCCGTCGACAAAATTCCCCTGCTTGTCAAAAACCATGAAGTCGGTCTGGACAAGTTCGGTGTTGACGCGCACGACGTCATCGCTGCGGCCCTGCTGACGCTGAGCAGCGGCGAAGGTGGCAAGCAGAGGACCCGCCACTGAAAAAAGAGCGATCCGTATTAACAGACGAGGCACCATTGTCGAGACTCTTAAGGTTATGAAGCCTGCGGGGAAACGGAAAGATCGCCGGAGATGATATCATGAGCCGCTCTCAAAACAGCACAGAATTGGCCGAGGAATTTACCGACGAAAAACATGGACGAACTGAAGAAGCTAATCCGCGAAGTTCCTGACTTTCCCAAGCCGGGAATAAACTTTTACGACATCACGACCCTGCTCAAGCATCCCGACGGACTGCGCCAGACCGTAGACGCTCTGGCGGCACAATACGAGGGAGCCAAAATTGATACAGTGGTGGGCATTGAAGCCCGCGGTTTTATTTTTGCGCCCGCGCTGGCCTACCACCTGGGCGCCGGATTTGTTCCGGTACGCAAGCCGAAAAAGCTGCCGGCTGAGCGCGCTTCGATCTCTTACGATCTCGAGTACGGCCAGGACACGCTGGAGATTCACCGCGACGCAATTGGCAACGGTCATCGCGTGATTATCGCCGATGACTTGTTAGCGACCGGCGGAACCGCGCGAGCAGTTTGTGACCTGGTGGAAGGACTGGGCGGGACGATCGAAGGGCTGGTATTCGTAGTTGAATTGGAATTCCTGCCGGGCCGAAAGAAATTGGAAGGCTACGACGTCAGGTCTTTGATTAAGTATCAATCCTAAGAATTGAATCATTGATACATTGGGTCATTGATCCAGTGATTCAATGAACCAATGAACCAATGAACCAATCCTACGAACGATTTCAACCTCCGAAGCGCATTCTCCTGGGTCCCGGGCCCAGTCCGGTGGACGATCGCGTACTGAGCGCGATGGCTGCCCCGGTGCTCGGACATCTAGATCCACTTTTCCTGCAATGCATGGATGATGTGCAGTCGCTGCTGCGTTACGTTTTTGAAACTGAGAACCGCGTGACGATTCCGATCTCAGCAACCGGCAGCGCCGGCATGGAAGCCGCGCTGGTCAACGTCATCGAACCTGGAGATGAAGTGGTCGTTTGCGTTAACGGCGTTTTTGGCGAACGCATGCGCGACATTATCGGGCGCGCCGGCGGCAAACCGTTTGTCGTCGAAGCGAAGTGGGGCGAAGCCATTGATGCCGGTCAGATCCAAACGGCGTTGGCCTCGTCGAAGCCTCGCGCGCTGGCCGTGGTCCATGCTGAAACCTCGACCGGAGTGCTGCAGGATTTATCCGGACTGGCTGAGATGGCGCACGAGCACGGCGCTCTGTTTATTGTCGATGCGGTGACATCGCTGGGTGGTCACCCGGTCGGAATCGATCGCAGCGGCATCGATATATGTTACTCGGGCACGCAGAAGTGCATTGGCGCGCCACCGGGACTTTCGCAGATCACATTCAACGAACGGGCCCTCGACCAGATTCGCGCTCGCAGATCGAAAGTCCAGAGCTGGTATCTCGACATTACGATGGTCGAGCGCTACTGGGGCGACGATCGCACCTATCATCACACGGCGCCGATCTCGATGAACTACGCCCTGCGCGAAGCGCTGCGCCTGATTTATGAAGAAGGTTTGGCAGCTCGTTGGCGCCGGCACGAACTGAATCATCGCGCACTGGTCGCCGGGATTGAAGCCATGGGATTGTCGATGGCGGTCGCGCCTGAGCAAAGACTGTGGAGCCTGAATGCTGTCAGTGTGCCCGAAGGCGTCGATGACACGCGCGTGCGCGGACGTCTGTTGGACGAGAACATAGAGATTGGTGGTGGCCTGGGTCCCTTGAAAGGAAAAATCTGGCGAATTGGCCTGATGGGTTCGGGCAGCACGCGCGAAAACGTTCTGCTGGTTCTTGAGGCTTTGCAGCGCGCTTTGACGGCCGAAGGTTGCGCGTGTCCTTCGGGCGTCGCTGCAGCGGAAGGGCAATACAGCGGCCAGAAGCAAGAGTCTAAAAGATCGGCCTTAAATTGATTTGCGTCTTCCGTCGAATCAAAGAAGATGCGCAAACTTGTTAACCCTTTTATCAATCTTAGTTTCTTGCACAAAGGCTAGCGGCATGATAAACAGGCCTGCATGCCACTCACTGAAGACGAAATGAGAGCTTTGCGGTTGCTTCTGCGGGAGGAACTGCAGGCTGAATTTCGGCCTTTTCGAAATGAAGTGAGTCGACGCTTTGACGAAGTCGTTACGCAAGTGGATGGACTCTACCAGCGTGATGAAAAACGGGAGCAAGAATACCTGTCTATTCGCGAACAGATCCGACGCCTCGAAGCCAGGTTCGCTTAGCTGATGTTTGCGGCGGCGTCTTGTCCGCCTATTGATCCAACGAATCAATGGTCAGTCAATCAGAAGCTTTCGCAACGACTATCTGCTCTGTAATCGTCGAACCTGAAATCTCTGCGTGAGGCGCTTCAGTCTCTTCGCGGAGCACCCGCGCCACCCGAGGCTTCAGCCAAAGAACTGCCAAGCCCGCGGCGATCACGTTGCACGCTACCGCGCTCCAGAAAACCGGAATCCACGAATTCGCGGCCGACATCAACCAGGCGGCCGCCGGCCCTCCTAAAATCGAACCGATGCCTTTGGCGGTGTATTGAATTCCGTAGTTTGTCGTGGCGTGCTTATTGCCAAAGATGTCAGCGATCGCGGCCGGAAACATCGAGTAGATATCTCCCCAGGCAAAAAACATCAAACCGGAAATCGCGATGAACCAGAATGGATGTGCGACCACGAGCGTCAGCAGCGTGATCGTGATCGCTTCCATGACA
>DATISD010000541.1:0-2819 GCA_035469005.1 Pyrinomonadaceae bacterium
TCACCGCGCTCCCGTGTTAGAAGCCCGACCAACCGGGGTCCCCACGCGGGGCATTCCGCGTGGGGTGATCGATAGGGAGGGCAACTTAGAGCTCACCATCTTCGGTGTCTTCCTCGGATACGTGATCCACCTCGGCCATCTTTCTGCTCCTGTTCGATCAATCGCGCAATCTCTGCATTCAACTTTCCTTCTCTGGCCAGCAGCGGTACCAGGCGCCTGTCCGGCATCATAAACGCCGCGCGCAGCGGCACCGGCCGCACGCCCGGACGCGTGACCACGCCACAGCGAACGCCGCGCAATTCCTCGATCCATCTCGCGAACACTTGCGCGTTGCCAATCGTCGCCGATAACAACAGCATGCGAATTCTTGACGGTGTCAGGATGATGGCTTCTTCCCAGACGTGTCCTCGATCTTCATCAGCCAGATAGTGTGCTTCGTCAAAAACGACGAGATCGACGCGCACCTCTTCGCCACCGCGCAGCGCGTCGAACAACTGATTGCGAAAGATCTCAGTCGTGCCGACGATCAGTGGCGCGTCGGAATTTTCTTTCCGGTCGCCAGTGAGAATCCCGACGCGGTCTGCTCCGAATTCTTCGATGAACTCAGCGTATTTGGAATTGGTCAACGCTTTGAGTGGTGTCGTGTACCAGGCACGCTTTGTGGTTTCGAGCAGCCGCCGAATCTCTTCTCGCGCAATCCAGGTTTTTCCGCTGCCGGTGGGAGCTGTTACCAGAACATCTTCAAACTCCAATGCGGCCAGGGCTTCGAGTTGAAATGGATCCGGCTTGAAAGGCGCTGGCTTGGGAGATCCGATCCCGGAAAGCAAGTCCCGCAACTCGCGACTATAGGTTGCGCTCGAGACAGGCTGCCGTTCGCGATTTGACGAATGGTGTTCATCCTGTTGACCCGAAGGTCTTTTATCCTTCTCAGCCTTTTCGTGAAATCTGCGCGATCGCCGCATACGGACATTGTAGGGCAAGCTTCGTCTCCGGACACGGGCTGATGCCCGGGCAATCAGAAATGTGCCTTTTAGGTGACGCGGTTGCGACGAATCCCTGGCTGACTTAGTATTTGAATGTCGACTTTTCAGGTAAGGCGTCGCAACGTATTGCGCAGGCCTGGCGTCAAAAGTACTACGCTTGTTTATGAAAACGTTTGATTTCGCCGATACTGGCGGCCTTTTTGATCACTTCGAAGTAAATCGCGAGCCTTTCTGGCCGCGCATCCTTTGGCTCGTTGCCGGCTCGGGAGCCTGGCATCTAGTTCTGATTGCTTTCATAGTCTTGATTCCCCCGGTCCGCGACGCCTTCGCGATCACCGCGCTTTTTTCTAACGCAGGCTTCGTAGATCGGCCTTATTCTCGAAGTGAAATCGGCGACGACGTCGATATCATAGATTTCACGACTGAAAAGTTTCATTACCCTGAAGGCTACTTCCTCATGGACCAGCAGGGAATACCGCCTCCGGGGTTTCCGGTAATGCCTCCGTTTACGCCGGCCTCAGTTTCTCCTGCGGCTTACCCGAGTCCGATTCCGAGTCCGTCGGTTACACCCACGCCTGCCGGGCCAACGGCAATCGCGACCAACACGGGTGAGGGCAAAACGCCTGAGACGAAACCATCGCCTGCCAAGCCCGACGAGAAGTCTGCAGAACAGGCCCAGAAGGATTTGGAAGCAGCATCGAAAAAGACCGGAATCGAACTGCCGCAGGAAGGTGAGATTAATAAAGCGCCATTCAAGGACCTTGCCGAATACGCCACGGCGTTGAGAGATCAGAAGAAGCTGGATTTTGATAAGCCCTTCGAAGTGTCGATTGATACGGCGCTGGATAAAGATGGAAAACTCGTTAGCCCGACCGTAAGCCGTAAGTCGGGCGATGAGACTCTGGTCGATCTCGGAAAACGCCTGGTGGCCGCGATGAATGATAGCGGCGTGTTGTTCTATCTGAAAAAGCTAAACGAGGATAAACCTGGGACTAAGGTAAGTTTCACGATCAAGCAGGAAGCAAACGAAGTCGTAGCCATTGTGGAATCGGAAGCCTCATCGGCGGACAGTGCCAACAAGCTGGCGCGAGGCTTCGCTTTAATGATGACGCTCGGAGCTGATTCAAGAAAAGGTCACGACGAAGAAGTATTGTTGAAGAGCACGAAGGTTTCGGCCGACGGTAACAAGGTCGTTTTCAAACTCACGATGCCACGGCAGGACGCCGTGGATATAGTTAAGAAGGGGATGGCGATACCCTCGCCGACCGTCACGCCAGGCTAGCTCCGGACTTTTGGCATGCGAACAAGAGCTTCCGCGTTCACAATTCTTTCATCGCTGGCGTTGCTTGGTTGCGGCACTGGTCCACAGCCGCTCCCGCCGGAACCGCCCGCTAAACAGTCACCCGACCACAAAAGCGAAATCAAGCTGACGAGCGCCGCATTCAAAGAAGGCCAACCCATCCCGCGACAGTACACTTGCGATGGCGTGAACGTCTCGCCACCGCTCGAGTGGAGCGGCGCGCCGAAAGCTGCGAAGACCTTCGCCATCGTCGCCGACGATCCGGACGCACCAGCAGGCACCTGGGTGCACTGGGTACTCTACAACTTACCGGCCGAGAACATTGGCCTGGTTGAAAACGTGCCGGCAACTGAAACGCTCAAGGCCGGCGCGTTTCAGGGTAAGAATGATTTCGAAAAGATTGGTTACGGTGGTCCATGTCCGCCATCAGGAACGCATCGTTACTTTTTCAAGATTTATGCAGTCGATGGCGAGCTCCCTCTGAAAGCCGGTGCGACCAAAGCGGAATTGGAAAAGGCAATGGAAGGGCACGTCGT
>DATISD010000542.1:0-2390 GCA_035469005.1 Pyrinomonadaceae bacterium
ACGACAATAGGAAGATCGAATTTCTTCGCGAATTCGAGATCACGTTCATCGTGCGCCGGCACGCCACCTATCGCGCCGGTTCCATAGCCAAGCAGCACGTAATCAGCGATCCAGATTGGAATTTTGTTGTTGGTGGCCGGATTAATCGCGTACGCGCCGGTGAACACGCCGGTTTTTTCTTTCGATAGATCAGCACGCTCCAGCTCACTTTTACGCGCGGCGCGCTCGCGATATTCGCGCACTGCCGGCCACTGCTCCTCGGTAACGATCAGATCAACCAATGAATGTTCGGGTGCGAGCACTAGGAATGTCCCGCCGTAAAGTGTGTCGGGTCGGGTAGTGAAAACGCGAATCTGCTGGTCTACATTTTCAATCTTAAAATCGATCTCCGCGCCCTGACTTCGGCCAATCCAGTTGCGCTGGAGCAGTTTGATTCCCTCGGGCCAATCCAGTTCGTCGAGTCCCTCAAGTAATCGGTCGGCAAAAGCAGTGATACGCAACATCCATTGCCGCATCGGCCTTCGCACAACCGGAAAGCCGCCAACCTCGCTTTTTCCATCTACAACTTCTTCGTTGGCCAAGACTGTGCCGAGTTCGGGACACCAGTTGACCGGGACATCAGCGACGTAAGCGAGGCGAACACTGTCCGGGTCGCTTCCACGGTAGGTGGAAATCGGCTCGGCCCGATTTGTCTCCGGGTTGAACCAGGAGTTGTAAATCTGGAGGAAAATCCACTGCGTCCATTTGTAATAAGGCGGGTCGGTCGTGTTGATTTCCCGTTGCCAATCGTAAGAAAAACCGATCCGCTTCAATTGGCTCTTGAACTTCGCCACGTTTTCACGCGTGGTGATCGCAGGATGCTGACCGGTTTTGATCGCGTATTGCTCCGCGGGCAGACCAAAGGCGTCCCAGCCCATTGGGTGCAAGACGTTGAAGCCGCGCATGCGTTTGTAGCGCGCAACGATATCGGTGGCGGTGTAGCCTTCCGGATGACCAACGTGCAGCCCAGCCCCGCTCGGGTAAGGAAACATATCGAGCACGTAGAATTTTGGCTTCGCAGGATCGAAACTTTTCTCGCCGGGGTTGGGCGCGTGAAAGAACTCGCGCTGGTCCCAGATGGCCTGCCATTTCGGCTCGATTTGGTCGAACGGATATGGTTTACGGCGGTCGCTACTCATTGCAGGTAAATCAGGAACCAGAAGCCAGGAAAAGAAACTAGAATTTACTCTTGTTTTCTGATTTCCACATTTCAATTGAAGCGGTGGTCGAGCTTGTAGTCGCAACACGCAACAGACATAAGACGCGCGAGATCCAGGATATTCTCGGACCGGAGTTTAAGCTGCGTGATCTCGGGGCGCATCCCGACGTTTCGGAGATCCGCGAGAGTGGAACGTCGTTCGAGGAAAACGCGAAACTCAAAGCTGTCGCCGCATCAAGACAATTGCCAGCTCTGGTGATTGCTGACGATTCGGGACTGGGGGTTGACGCTCTTGGCGGTGCGCCCGGAATTTTTTCGGCGCGTTACGCTGGAAGGAACGCGACGGAGAGGGCCAAAATCGACAGATTACTTCGCGAGCTTGCGCGAGTTCGCGCCACAGAGGATGGACGTCGTGCTCAATTTCGCTGCGTCGTGGCGCTCGCGCGGAACGGCAATCTCCTCGGAACCTTCGAAGGAATTGTGGAAGGAAGTATCGCCGATGAAGCGCGAGGCGACTCCGGATTTGGCTACGACCCGATTTTCATTCCGGAAGGATTGAAGCAGACTTTCGGTGAACTGCCCACCGAAGTGAAGAACACAATCAGCCATCGCGCCAAAGCGGTTCGCGCGCTTGCCGATAGACTTCGACGACTCGCGTTCGGCGACTAAGGACTAGGAGGAGGAGGAGCAGCAGGAGCCGGCGCAGTTTGAGTGACGCCCCCAGCTGCCCTGATCTGATACCCAACTTTTGTGATGCCAACCGATCGAACTTTGTCGAGGACTCCGATCACGTCGCCATACATCGCCATCGGTTGGGCGCTGATGGAAATTTTGATATCCTTATTTGCCCTATGAAGCTGGAATAATCGAGGCAGTACTTGATCATCCGCTACGTACTGGTTGTCGAAGAACACCGCGTTTCCTTCCAGCACTTTGATCGAGACAAAATCCTTGACGCCGCTTGGCGGCGGGCCAACCGCGGCCGGTAAATTGACGCGAATGCCTTTCATGTGAGTCTGGCTCAGACTCACCATCATGAAACTGGCAAGCAGAAAGAACATGATGTCGATCAACGGGATGATCTCGATGCGCGCCTTCTTGTAAGGAAAAGGGGAGCCGAGCCTCATAGGGACAAGGAGTGGTGGAGTGGTGGAGTAGTGGAGTAGTCGAAGCGAGCGCCGTCTTGCATTAC
>DATISD010000543.1:0-2953 GCA_035469005.1 Pyrinomonadaceae bacterium
CGCCGAACCAAACAGAACCTGCTCATCGTTGCCGACACCGGCCTCAAAGGCCGTCGCAACATGACTACCGGCGCCAACAAAGACGACCATCACATCCGCGGGGTGGACATCGCGCGTGACATTGAAGTCGACACCTGGGCCGACCTCCGCACCGTGAATTCCGGCGAAGCCTGCCCGCGCTGCGCTAGTGGCGTGCTGGAGGTTTTCAAGGGCATGGAGATCGGCCACATTTTCAAACTCGGCACAAAGTATTCCGAGTCGATGGGCGCAAAAGTCCTGACTGCCGATGGCAAGGAAGTTCCGCTCGTCATGGGCTGCTACGGCATCGGCGTGGAACGCATCATTACGGCGGCCATCGAGCAGAACAATGACGCGGACGGCATCATCTGGCCAAAATCAATCTCGCCGTTTGATGTCGTCGTCACCATCACTAACATCAAAGACGAGAAGCTGCGCGACGCGGGAGAGAAGCTTTATGCCGACTTGCGGCACGCGGGCCTGGAAGTGCTGCTGGACGATCGGGACGAGCGCGCGGGAGTGAAATTCAAAGATGCCGATCTGATTGGGATTCCCTGCCGAATTACGATCGGCAAGAAGATCACCGACGGAGCCGTCGAGCTTTTCGACCGGCGCGCGAAACAAAGCGAAGATGTGAAACTGGACGATGTCGTGCCGCGCGTTCAGAAACGGGCGCTGGCAGGACTTTAGGTTTATCCCGATTGGGTTTGGGATTTGGCCCAGGAGTGCAAGTGGAGCACGCCAGAGGCGCGCGTACCGTTACTTCGACGCGAAGCGCAATAATCGCTTCGCGTCGAGTCGCATTAAATTCAAAGGGGCACGGTATCGTGATCTGGAGAGAATCGCGGGTTATACTGAACAGGCAATGACATCCAGGGGACGACGATTCAATACGGCCACTCGTCTAGCCTTTTTCTGCGTGCTTCTCTCTGTAATTTCGTCGCCCGGCAACTCACAGGACCAACTGCCCGATCTGGTCCGTCGAATTAAGCCTTCTGCAGTCGCAATTGAAACTTTCGACGCGCGGGGCGAGAAACTCACGCGTGGCAGCGGCTTCTTCATCGACAAAGACCGTGTGGTCACGAATCGTCACGTTATCGAAGGAGCTTATCGCGCTGAGGTCCATCTAAATTCGGGCAACAGTTTTCCCGTCAAGAGCGTCCTCGGCGTGGATGCTGAAGGCGACCTCGCGCTGCTTAAAGTCGAGGCCCCCGCCAATCAGGTGCATCCGCTCTCGCTTGATCGAACCTCGCCGCAGGAGGGCGAAAGCGTCGTCATCATTGGCAATCCTTTCGGCCTGGAAGGAAGCGTCACGAACGGCATCGTGTCGGCCGTGCGGGACATCCCGGGTTTTGGCCGAATCATACAAATCACGGCGCCGATTTCTCCCGGCTCCAGCGGCAGCCCGGTCGTCAACATGCAAGGCGAGGTAATCGGTGTCGCCACCTTGCAAATCACCGGTGGGCAAAGCGTGAATTTCGCGATTCCCTCGGAACGCATTGCGCAACTCGATCGGACAGCCCAGGCCGATACTCAACAAATGTCCCTGGGCGAGTTGGTGGCCACTGCCGGCCGCAACAAGCGCGCAAAGGCGGTCGAATACTTTCGCGCCGGCCTGAGCTTCCTGTCGAAGGACGATTGCCAGACTGCTTTGCCATACTTTCAAAAAGCCTACGAATCGGACAGCGGCTATGGCGAGGCCTGGGCGCAGGCTGGATTCTGCAATGAAAAGCTGGGACGTCATGCCGACGCGGTCGAGGCTTCCAGGAAGGCGGTCAACATTCGGCCGTCAGCTGAATCGTATTTCAATATAGGCCTGGCAAATTATTATTTGAAGCAATATCGCGAATCGGAACAAGCTTATCGCCAGGCAATCAAGATCGATCCATACAACGCGGCAGACGCCTATTATGCGTTGGGCCTGACCTATCGAGATTCAGGCCAGTTCGATGACGAGATTCAGGCCTACAAGCATGCGCTGCGCCTGAAACCGGACTACGCGAACGCGTATGACCGGTTAGGCCAGCGCTATCTTCAACTGAAGAAATATAGCGAGGCGGTCGAGGCGTTCAAGCAGCTGTCGGCCCTGCGGCCCGGAGACGCCAACTCGCAAAACAATCTTGGCGAGGCCTACGAAGCCATGAACAAACATGACGAATCCGTCGAAGCGTTCCGCCAGGCGATTCGTTTGAAGCCGGATTTTGGAAAGGCTTATTACAATCTTGGCAAGACGTTTTTGGTACAGGGAAATCGCGACGCAGCGCTGGAACAATACGTTATTCTGCAGAATCTGGATCAGGACTGGGCTGAGAAGCTCTACAATCTGATAAATCCTTAGACCGGCTACAATCTTTCTTTTCGCTGGTTCCCTCGCCCTCTGGGAGAGGGTTAAGGTGAGGGCGACAGTAAGCGCGTCAAAACCCTCTCCCCAGCCCTCTCTCAGAGGGAGAGTGAGTCTCGCCCGTGCTACACCCAAACATAAATCGAGGCCGGATCGCGCTCTCCCCTTCACAACCCGGCCTCAACCCACGGTCGTCAAAACGACAACCGAACTCAAGCTTGTTTCAATTTCCCGATAACGATATCTCCGATTGCGGAGTCTTCAGATTACGATGCGTAACTCTTTAGTTCGCCTCCAACCTCCGCGCCGAGAAAGGGCAATGACCGTGCCACGATTGCGCTCGGGCGTTGTAATTTTCGAATATGCGTTTTTTTTGGGAGTCGTTGCGAAAACTGAGCTGATCGCGGCTGCCGGTGAGCACGAACACCGCAATCGGTGTACGATATCGTCGCTCTGAAGTCGGAAATGGAGTGCAACGCCCTGATGTCTCTAATACCCCTGTCAAAGACCGCAAATATTAAGTTAGCCCTTTGTCTTATCCTCCTATCGTCTTGTGCCGGCCTGGGCATTTCTCAGCAGAGTAAAAAGGCCGCC
>DATISD010000544.1:0-7898 GCA_035469005.1 Pyrinomonadaceae bacterium
GCACGCGTCTCGCGCGCTCGGTCGGTACGCACGCGTCTCGCGCGCTCGGTCGGTACGCGCGCGTCCTCGCGCGCTCATTCGGTACGCGCGCGTCTCGCGCGCTGCTCAGGGATTCCAGCATAGATGAGTACCCCTTCGCCACAACAGCTAACGCAAATGAAATCAACTGAAGACATTCGTGCGCAGTTCCCTGCCCTCGCACGTGAGCACAACGGATACCCGGTCGCATACTTCGACGCGCCCGGCGGAACGCAAACTCCGCAAGGCGTGGTCGACGCGGTTACGGATTACCTGCTCAATCACAACGCGAATACGCATTGGGAATATCCGACCAGTCACGAAACTGACGCAATTCTCGAATCAGCACGTCACACCTTCGCCGATTTTCTGAACGCTTCGGCGAACGAGATTGTCTTCGGCCCGAACACGACAACGATGATTTATCACCTGTCGCGGGCACTGGGGAGGACACTGGGACCGGGTGATGAGATTGTAATTACGGAGCTCGAACATCATGCGAACGTCGCACCCTGGCAAGCGCTGGTAGTCGAACGCGGCGTCACGCTAAACGTCGCGCAGATGGATCCGGAAAGCGGACAGCTTGATTGGAATGATTTTGAGCGATTGGTCACGAAACGAACAAAGATGGTTTCGTTTGGCGCCGGCTGCAACGCGCTCGGCACAGTCAACAGATATCGCGACGCAGTCGAACTGGCGCATTCAGTTGGGGCGCTGGCGTTGGTCGATGCTGTGCACTATGCGCCATATTTTCTTTGCGACGTAAAAGAAACTGGCTGTGATTTTTTGACAGCCTCGGCGTACAAGTTATATGGACCGCACGCCAGCGTCTTCTACGGCAAGAAGGATTTGCTCGAGTCGATCGATTTTCCAAAGCTGCAACCGGCGCCGGATACCGCGCCTGAACGGGCAGAGATGGGCACACAAAACCATGAAGGCATCGCCGGCGCCGCCGCGGCAGTTGATTTTTATGCTTCGCTGGCGAGTGTCAGAACCGGGAGCGGACCGGGTTTCGCGCTCGGGCAACTCGCGCGGGGTGGTGGTAGCGACCGGATCATTGAGGCAAGCCAATCTCGCCGCGAACTCTTGCGCTCAGCCTTCGCCGGCTTGGGCGACCACAGCCGCCCCCAGGTCAAGCGTCTCTGGGAAAAACTCTCGCGCATCAATGGCGTTCGTCTTTATGGACCGCCGCCTGAGGTTGACCGGACACCAACCGTGTCGTTCACAATCGAAAATGTCGCTTCTACCGAAGTCGCGCGACGAATGGCCGAGCGTGGCTTGTTCGTTTCGCACGGGGATTTCTATGCCCAGACCGTGATTGAAAGATTAGGTTTGGCGCCTGAAGGTCTCGTGCGAGTCGGTTGCGCCTGTTACACCAGCGATGAAGAGATTGAAAGACTGATTGACGTCGCAAGAGAGATTGCCAATTGAGGTACGCATGCCTCTGGCGTGCC
This sequence comes from Pyrinomonadaceae bacterium, assembly GCA_035469005.1. GTDB lineage: Bacteria > Acidobacteriota > Blastocatellia > Pyrinomonadales > Pyrinomonadaceae > UBA11740. The sequence goes on from DATISD010000544.1 coordinate 1,473, forward strand.
TATTACGGTACGCACGCCTCCGGCGTGCCTATTACGTTACGCACGCCTCCGGCGTGCTTGGGAGCGCAACGAAGAGCGATAGCACGCCAGAGGCGTGCGTACCGAACTCGACGAAATGAAGCAATATCACGACATCCTTCGCTCAATTCTCGAGCACGGCTCTGAACACCGGGATCGCACGGGCGTCGGCACTATCTCTCACTTCGGATACCAAACTCGTTTCGACTTGCGCGCAGGATTCCCGATTGTGACCACCAAGCGCGTTCCCTTTCGCTGGGTCGCCGAAGAGCTGTTTTGGTTCCTTTCCGGCGACACCGACGAAGCGAATTTACGCGCCCGGGGCGTGGACATTTGGGAAGAGTGGGCCGACGAAGAACACACGCGCCGGTTTGGACGCGAGCCCGGCGACATGGGTCCAATCTATGGATATCTCTGGCGTTCGTTCGGCGGGCATTACCCACAGCGTGACGGCGTTGATCAGATTGCGAGATTGATTAACGAGATCGAAACCAATCCCAATTCGCGTCGCTTAATCGTCAGCGGTTGGGACCCGCGCGAATGTGACAACGTCGACTTACCCCCTTGTCATACCTTGTTTCAATTCAAGGTGGCCGATGAGCGTTTGCTTCACTGCCAGCTCTATCAGCGTTCGGCCGATGCGTTCCTGGGCGTGCCTTTCAATATCAGCTCGTATGCTCTGCTGACTCACCTGGTCGCTCATGTTTGCGATCTTGAAGTTGGCGAATTCATCTACACCCTCGGCGATTACCACATTTACCAAAATCACCTTGAACAGGTTCAGGAACTTCTGGCCCGCAAACCCCTACCCTTGCCACGTCTCGAAATCAAAGATGACGATAAGACACTGCGCGGTCTTGCAGGTCTTCTGCACTTTGGATTTCAGAACCTGGATCTCGTCCAATACAAGTCGCATGCGAAGATTGCAGCACCAGTGGCGGTTTGATTCAATTACAGATAACCTTTCCCTCAGACAAACCGTTCAGACTTCCCGGTACGCACGCCTCTGGCGTGCAATCCGGCTGATGAGTGAGGAGCACGCTGGAAGCGTGCGTACCGTTCAAGTAGCAATGACCCCGAGACCTGTATTCATCATTCTGACTCTGGCGTTTGCCCTGGCCTTAATGACTGGCGGGGCGATCGCGCAAACGATGCAGTCCCCTCTCCCGTCGCCCACAGGCTATGTAAACGATTATGCGGGGGTGATTGACGCGACCACCAAAGACCGAATGGAAACCACTCTCACCAATCTTGATCGCGAGCAACAGATTCAATTCGCCGTAGTTACAATCGACAGCACAAAAGGGAGAGATATTTTTGATTACAGCCTGGCAGTTGCCAGAGGCTGGGGTATCGGCTCAAAAGACACAAGCAAACCAAGCTTGCTTTTGCTGGTAGCAATCGCCGATCGAAAATATTTTACTCAGGTCAGCCGGCATCTCGAAGGTGATTTGCCCGATGGCCTGACAGGCCAGATTCAGCGCGAACAACTGGTGCCTGCTTTTCGGGCCGGGCAGTATGGAAAAGGATTATCTGATACGGTAAACGCCTACATCAGCGAGGTGGCGGCGAAGCGTGGTTTTAGCACGGACAAAATCTTCGCCCCCGGAGTAACCGCGCCGCAACGTTCGAGCGGAAGGACGAACACGTGCCTGACTCCGCTGATAATATTAGTTATCGCGGCGTTCATTTTTTTCGTACTCTTTCTTATTCGGGGCGGAGGCGGCCCTGGCGGTCGCGGCGGCGGCGGTGGCTGGCTAACCTATCTGCTTCTTAGCTTGCTCATGAATAGCGGTCGAAGTTCCGGATCGAGCGGATGGAGTGGTGGCGGGTTCGGTGGTTCAGGCGGAGGCAGCTTCGGAGGCGGAGGCTTCGGTGGATTCGGCGGTGGCGGTGATTTTGGCGGAGGCGGCTCGGGCGGCAGCTGGTGAGAACAGCGAAGTTCCCCAAGAATTAATCGGATCGACAGTCAATTGCCATTGAACGACATGTGGATCCGAATTTGCTTTGCTCAAACCGCAATTAGCTTTCACGACGTTGAAAGGAGATGGTATGGATAAGAAACCAATTATTGTTCTGGCAGTGATTCTCGGGATTGTGATCCTGATTGTGTTAATCCTCGGAGGCAGCGTCATCGGCAGCTACAACACGCTGGTGACGAAGCAACAGAACGTCAACGCCACTTGGTCACAGGTGGAGAACAACATGCAGCGGCGCGCAGATTTGATCCCGAACATCGTCGCCACTGTCAAAGGAATCGCAGGACTGGAAGAGAGAGTCTTCACCAGAATTGCGGAAGCGCGTTCGCAACTTCTTTCGACTTTACAGAACCCAAACAGCACCACGGAAGATAAGATGGCGGCTGATGGCAAGTTGAACCAGGCGCTCAGAGACGGAGGCCTGCTTGGCACCGGGGGACGCTTTCTTTCGATTACCGAAAATTATCCGCAGTTGAAGTCAAACGAGAGTTTCCTGAAGTTACAGGACGAACTGGCGGGAACCGAAAACCGCCTGGCCACGGCGCGCTATGATTACACCCAGGCCGCCCAGGATTACAACACAACGCGCAATCGCTTTCCGACCGTGCTGGTCGCTGGTCTGATGGGTTTCAAGGAGCAGGCGTACTTCAAGGCCGACGAAGGAGCGCGGCAGGCGCCGAAGGTTGATTTCAACAAGTGAGGGCACGGTGAATTTAAATGGCGAGTAAGACTGTCTCGACCACACTGGATCAGCTGATCAAAGATCTGCGCGAGGCCCACGGCGATAATCTCGCGTCGATCGTTTTGTATGGCTCGGCAGCAGCCGGCGATCACGTCGAGCTGCGGTCAGATCATAATTTACTGATCGCTCTGGATCGAATAACGACGCAGGATTTGCACGCGGCGCACTCGGCCCTGCGCGAGTGGGAAAAGCTCGGTCAACCGATCCCTGTCTACTTTACCGTGGCGGAACTGCAGGACGCGGCAGATGTTTTTCCCATCGAGTTTCATCAGATGGAGAAAGCGCGAAAAATTTTGTACGGCCGCGATCCGTTCGAGTTTGTACAGATTTCGCGCGCCAACCTTCGTCATCAAACCGAGTATGAACTGCGGACAAAGCTGATTCAGCTGCGCCGGCTTTATATACCAGCCTCGGCATCCGTCGAAAGACTGTCAGCGCTGATGACGGACAGTCTCGCGAGTTTTGCCGCTTTGTTTCGCGCGGTGCTAATGCTTATGGGAGAGGAGCCACCGATTGCGAAGGAAGATAGTGTCCGCGCCACGGTGCGCTCGCTTGGCCTGGACAAAACGCCGTTCGAGCGCATCTTCGAGTTACGGGCGGGGAAACGACGCGCTTTAACCGAGGCGGGGGCGAACAACCTTTTCTCGACTTACATGGAACAGATTGAGCGCGTGATTGAAGCGGTTGATCGGATTGAGGCTTCATAAGGCTTATGCAGATCTAAAGAAGGGACCTCAGAATCGTCGACTATTTTCGTCGAGAGGTTAGTGTTACCATCTGAAAGCGCATATGAAAAATTTCAAATACGTCGTGGAAAGATGTCCGGATACTTCTCTCTATGTTGGCTATGTGCCGGGTTTTCCGGGGGCTCATAGCCAGGGTGACAGTCTGGATGAGTTACGCAGCAACATGAAAGAAGTAATTGAACTGCTCCTACTGGACGGCGAGCCGAAGCTTGAAGCTGAGTTTGTCGGTACTGAGACAATAAAGGTGGCTTAGATGGGCCGCCTACCGATTCTGAAACCAAGAGAGCTGGTCTCAATTCTTCAGAACTTAGGATTGCCGAGGTGCGGCAAAAAGGTTCACATAAACAATTCCGTCATCCAGACGGTCGCAGTACCACCGTTCCTTTCCACAGTGGAAGAGATATTTCGCCAATTCTTCTTCGACAAATCGCTCGGGACATCCATCTCACAGTTGAAGAACTAATCAGTGCCCGCTGATCGCCACTTCGAATCCTTATGATCATCGGCATTGTCGCAATCGATCGCAACCTGGCCATCGGCAAAGGCGGAAAGCTGCCCTGGCATTACTCTGCCGACATGAAGTTCTTCAAAGAGACGACGATCGGAAATATCGTCGTCATGGGTCGGCGCACCTGGCTGACACTGAAGGGACCACTCAAAGATCGAACGAACATCGTTCTCAGCCAAAATTCAAACCTCGCCGCCAATGATTCAGTGATCGTAATGCGAGACGTTGATTCGGTAATTGCATTTGCTGAAAAACAGGACTCCGATCTATTCATTATCGGTGGCGCAAAAGTTTACGAAGCTTTCCTGCGCTACATTCAGCGGTGGGTAGTGACTGAGGTTCCTCTCTCAGTCGAGGGCGCAGACACGTTCATGCCGGCAGACTTCCTCGAAGGATTTGAAATGTACGAACTGCGACAGTTGGATGAGCATCTCCGTGTGAAGTTTTACGATCGCAGGACTGGCTAATTCCCGTTTTTTCCGCCTGTATCCAACAGATCGAGTCTGGTGATGATTCCCGTGATGCGGCCATATTCCTCAATCAGCACCGCCGGACTTGTGCGCAATTTGCGCGAAACAAGATTCACATCATCATCTACGTCAACCACCGGGAAGCTTTTTTCCATCACCTTGCTCACGGGGGCGTCAAGCAGGCCGCGGTCACTGAAGACTCGCGACAGTAAATGATTCTCGCGCAGTGAGCCAACAGGCTTGCCATCGTCGATAACCGGAATCTGACTCAAACCCATCTCGTTCATCTTCGCCAGGGCCGCAGACACGAGATCATCCGGCCGCACCGCGATCATCTCACGCGGCGCATATTTACCTTTCGTCTCGACAATGAGGCCGGCGGTAATTTTCTGCGGTTCGAGCAGGCGCTTCTCTTTCATCCACTCGTCGGAATGAAACTTTGTCAGGTAATGTTCGCCCGTGTCGCAAACAATAAACACGATCACTGCCTCAGCGTCTGCATCTCGCGCAACGCGTAAGGCCGCGGCGCAGTTGGTTCCCGTCGAGCCACCGCAAAAGATCCCTTCGACGCGGCTGAGTTGGCGCGCGATTTCGAACGACTCGCGATCAGTAATGTTCAAAACTTCGTCCACGTACTGCAGTTGAGCGTTCGCGGGCAGCACTTCCTGGCCAATACCTTCGACCAGGTACGGGGTCGTTTCGGTGATCTTCCCGGTCTCTTTGTAATTCTTATAAATCGATCCGAAAGGATCGGCGCCGATGACTTGGATGTTCGGGTTCTTCTCTTTCAGGAATCTGCCGGTGCCTGAAATTGTTCCGCCGGTGCCGATGCCTGAGACAAAATGAGTGATCCTGCCTTCCGTCTGTTCCCAAAGTTCCGGGCCCGTCGTGCGATAGTGCGCCTCAGGATTTGCCGGATGCGAGTATTGATCCGGATAAAACGAATTCGGAGTCTCCGCCGCAATGCGCCGTGCCGTGGATACGTAATGGTCAGGCGTGCCCGGCTTTGCCGATACGGGAGTGATGACCACGTCGGCGCCCAAAGCCTTCAGGTAGCGAGATTTTTCCACCGAAGCTTTGTCGGTCATAACAAAAATGCACTTGTAACCTTTGACCGAAGCAGCAAGGGCCAATCCGATTCCTGTGTTACCAGACGTTGCTTCGACGATCGTGCCGCCTGGTTTCAGCTTGCCTTCCCGCTCGGCGGCTTCGATCATCGAGATGCCAATGCGATCCTTGACTGAAAAGCCGGGATTGAGATTCTCCATCTTGGCGAGAATCAAAGGCTTCAGTCCTTTATTGAGGCGATTGATTTTTACCAGTGGCGTGTGGCCGATGAGTCCCAGAACGTTTTCGTAATATTTCATGTTTTCTTCCGTAGCGCGCCCTGATGGGCCAATGCGAAATTGGGAAGAGACATTCTCTGCGAAGTCCTGCGGTTTTGCAAAATGGAGTAGCCAACGAGTAGTGGATACGGCGGTACAAGCTTTCGAGTTTGGTTGGAGTCGCAGCTTCGAACAAAAAGTCATGTCTAAGCAGTCGGCGCGAACGCTGGCTCGGTACGGAACCGCGAGCGGTAGCGAGCGGGATCAGGACGATACTTTCTTTTCGGGGCGTAATTTACTGTTACCGAATCAATTTAGCGGAATAGCCCAAGCGCGCCTTTATCCCGCTCGCTACCGTTCGCGGTTCTGTAACCTTCGCTCATCCGTTTGATCGATTCTGGTGGAAAGCTCGTGAGTCGCTAAGAGTAATTACGAACGCGTTCTTGACTACGCTGAATCGGGACGTATAATTTCTTTTCCGCTGTGGGCCGATAGCTCAGTTGGTAGAGCAGCTGACTCTTAATCAGCGGGTCGCAGGTTCGAGCCCTGCTCGGCTCACCATTATTTTCAATTAAACCAATTAGTTAGCACGCGCGCTTCCGATAGGGTCCTGCTGATTTTACTCAGCAGGTCCTAAG
>DATISD010000545.1:0-1701 GCA_035469005.1 Pyrinomonadaceae bacterium
CAGAGACGACTCGAAAAGGTTAGTGATCGGTTTGTGACGTTCTGATAGATCGGGAATCATGGTGCGACTTGCGAAGCGGATCGTGTCAGAACCGGAGGGGTAGCGACCGGATCAACCACACAACACGCGCAATAGGCGGATCAGTCCCGGCCGCTTCGCCTGATTTTTGCCTTTCTATAGAACAGATCTCGCCAGCCGGCGCTGCACCATGATCCGGTCGCTACCGCTCCCGGTTCTGACACGCTTCTACTTCAATGCCGCGATTCCCTCAATCACGAGTCGCGCGACCGTCGGAATAATCTCGCGTTCACCTGCGTGATCGGTCGTGAACGTAACCAGTACGAACCTGGCCCCGCTCGGCAACTCAATGTAGGCCGCGTCATGTCGCGTCGTGCTGGTCCAACCCGCTTTCGACCAAAGCCTAGCGCCCGGCACTCCCTGCAAAGCAATTCCGGTAAAGCCGTGGCCCTGGTCGTCGCGATCTTTCGAGTCGCCGCCGAAATCCCGCTTGAGCAGTTCCATCATCTGCGCGCTGCGCGCCTGATTAACGGCGCGGCCCATGGCGATTTCGGAAAGCAGACGCGCAGTCGCGTCGGTCGTCAGCTTGTTTCTGTTTTCTCCGTTTGGTCCGCGCGAGACTCTCTCCCGGCCATAAGCGTCTTCGCAAAAAGTCTTCTGATTGACATTGATGTTGGTGAAACCCATCGATGAGTAGTATCGATTCACGGCATTGCGCTTGTACTGCCACTGCGCCATCTCTTTCGCGGGCAACTCGTAACCACCGGTCGTTTGCGTCAGGACATCAAGCACGTACTGCGTCGCCTCATTCGATGAATCGACAATCATATCGCGCACGGCCCGCTTCAACTCATCAGTTTCCTGAATCTTCTTGTCCTCAAGCCAGCGATGCACGGCCCCGAGGTAAAAGAGTTTCACGACGCTGGCCGGATAAACCCGCTCGCTACCGCGGAAACTGGCTGTGACTGGGTGCTGAGGATCGCGCAGATCGATTAAGGTGATCGAAAGTTGAGATTCATTCAGCTTCTTGTCGGCGAATTTTGCGAGCGTCGTGCGAGCCGCATCGTTGACGAGTTCCTGTAGCGAGGCGGCGTGCGAGGAATTAACGGCCGCCAAAGAATTTCGTTGCTGACCGAGCATCGAGATCGTCAGCGTCGCGATCAAAATCGCCGAGATAACAAACCTATTCTTCATTCACAATCCTCTGTTGCCGGGACAAAATCAGATAGACCGGCAAACCAAGCACTAGAAAGATTAGACTCGCCAGCGGCGGCGCCTTCAACGATTCCGCCAGGGCCGAGATTGGATGACCGGCTAAAAACAATCCTATCGTCGCGCTCATGTCGGATCTCGCGTCCCATGCGATTCGACCTAACAGCCAGACAGTTACCGTCAGATATACGATCGGGACAACCGGATATCCCCACGTGCGGTAAGGCCGGTGCACGTCCGGCTGGCGATGCCGAAAGATGAACACTGATCCGGCGACGAAGGCGTAAAAAAGCGTCAGGGCAAAAACCGCCGCATCCGTCAATTGGTCGTAAGAACCGGACAGCGCTAAAACGCTCGACCAGATTCCCAGAACCACCAGTGATCGAATCGGCACGTGAGTACGCGGGGAAAGTTTGGCGAGACCTTTGAAGAACAGCCGATCGCGGGCCATCGCGTAAGGCACTCGTGAAG
>DATISD010000546.1:0-4551 GCA_035469005.1 Pyrinomonadaceae bacterium
AGTGCGAGACGGTAGCGTTTCAGAAGCTCGCGCGTGAGCAAGGCATCTGACGCGAGCGTAGCCCTTATCGACCACCCCCAGCGGGATGACCGCGTGCGAAACGCCGGTTGGTTGGGCTTCTGATACAGTGTGCGCATGCAACGCGAGCGCATCGACAAGCTTCTCGTCGATCAAGGTCTGGCTGACTCACGCACTAAAGCACAAGCACTCGTGATGGCGGGAGTTGTTCTCGTCGACGAGCAACGCGTCAACAAACCCTCCGAAAAATTCCCAATTACAGCAAGATTACGCATCAAGGAAGGCGCTGAGTCTCGCTTCGTGAGTCGTGGCGGTCTCAAGCTCGAAGCTGCCTTGCGGGAATTTTCGATTGAGGTAAAGGGACTTACGTGTCTCGACGTGGGCGCTTCGACGGGCGGATTCACCGACTGTCTTTTGCAGCACGGCGCGCGAAAAGTGGTGGCAATCGATGTCGGTCACAATCAAATGGACTGGCGGCTCCGCAACGAGCCACGCGTAGAATTGCGCGAGGGCGTCAACGCGCGGCATCTGAAACCTTCTGATTTTGATCGGAAGTTTGATTTGGCAACTATAGATGTTGCGTTTATCTCGGCTACAAAAATACTTCCCGCAATCATGCCCCTGCTCAACGACGGCGGGCGAGTCGTCACACTCATCAAACCTCAATTCGAAGTTGGCAAAGGCGAGGTTGGTAAAGGCGGAATCGTCAGAGATCCTGGCCAACGTCAACGGGTGATCGATGAGGTTAATAGAGCCGCGGAAGCTCTTGGTCTAAAAGTGGGTGGCGTGATTGAATCACCAATTCGAGGCGCGGATGGGAATGTTGAATTTCTTGCGTTGTACGAAGTTTGACTCAAATTCGGAGCTCCGCCTTTAGGTGGCCCGATGTTCATGAGTTGCCGCCTGAAGGCGGGACTCCAAACACTTCGTTGACACTCCGATCGAGCGACAGCTATCATCCGCGCGTTCCTTCAATACTTTCGCAAACATGGCCCAATCTTCGATCAAACGCATCGGTGTAATCGTCAAACGACACCAGCCCGACGCCCTCGAAACGCTTTGCCGGCTGACTAAATGGTTAAGCGAACATGGGATTACGCTGGTCGGTTCAACGGAAGTTGAACGCGAACGCATTGAGCATCAAACCGGATGCACCATCGATGTGGTTAATGAAAGCGAACTCGCACAGCAAGTTGACTTGATGCTGGTGCTGGGTGGCGACGGCACGATGATCGCGACCGCGAGAATGATCGGTGACGCTCAGGTGCCGGTCATTGGCGTGAATTATGGTGGCTTAGGGTACCTGGCCGAGTTTCCGTTGGAAGAATTGTTTCCAGCGCTGGAGTCGATTCTGGCGGGTCAATACAGAGTCCAGCAAAGGCTGATGCTGACCGTCGAGTTGTGGCGCGGCGAGGAGTTAGTAACCCGAAATCGAGTACTCAACGACGTCGTCGTAAACAAATCAGCCTTGGCGCGGATCATTGAGATCGAGGCCTATCTCAACGAACAATTTGTAAATCTCTTTCGCGCAGATGGACTGATCGTGGCCACCCCGACAGGTTCAACCGCCTACAATCTTTCGGCCGGCGGGCCAATCATTTACCCTTCGATGAATGCCGTAGTAATCACTCCGATCTGTCCTTTTACGCTTTCGAACCGTCCGATTGTTGTCCCCGACGATTCTATGATCGAGGTTCGATTGATGACAGAGAATGAAGAAGTGGCCTTGACGCTCGACGGGCAGGTCGGATTTCCATTGCAAGCCGGCGACCGCGCGGTGATTCGTAAGAGCGACACCGCGTTTAATCTGGTCCAGCCGCCCAATCGAAATTATTTTGAAGTGCTGCGAGACAAATTGAAATGGGGAAGGTAAGGAGGTTCAACGGCCTTGAAAAAGCGGTTTTCACTCATCGCGTTCAAGCCGATCTTCTTATTGCTTCTCGTTAGCTGCCCGGTCGCGCAGAATCGTTGGCTCGATAAGAAGTGTGCGACCCGCGCTTACGCTGCGAGCGAAGTCACCCGCCGCGCAAAAATTGTTGAAGGTCCGGACTTTAGTAGAGCCCGGGAGGCTTTTCGTAACGTTCATGACCAAGTCCGACTGGACGCCGTTTTGTGCCGCTCGGGCCAGGTTACCGATATTCGCATCATTGAAGGATCGTCCCCCACAGTCAATGAATTTGTCAGCAGTACTGTTAGCCTGATTCGCTTTGTTCCGGCCGAACTTAATTTGCACAGCGTCTCACAAAGGATCCAGTTTAAATTCGAGATCGACGATGGCCAAGTAAAAGAGACTACTATTCGCGAGACGACTGGCCGGCTGGTGGAAAGCGTCGACATAGTGGGCAATCGACGGCTTACCGCGAAGCAAATTTTTGCCTTGATTAAGACGCGTGCCGGTGAGCCTTATGATGAAGCCCAGGTGCAGCTTGATTTCAAGCGACTTCTGGCGACCGGTCAGTTCGACCAAACCGATACACGTGTTTTTACTGAAGAAGGTGCGCGCGGCGGCGTCGGCGTCTATTTCTTCGTACATGAACTGCCGGTCATCGGCAACGTCACCTTCGAGGGCCTTAAGATTGATCCGGCTGTCATAAGAGAAGCGTGGAAAGACGCGCAAATTTATCTGCAAACAGGGGTTCCGTATTCGCCCGAAATTGGAAGAGCCGCGGTCCGCGTAATCAAGCAAGTCCTCAATGCGAAGGCTCTCGGTTATTCAAAAGTGGAGCTGCGGGCCGAGCTACCAAACTTTCAAACGGTCAATCTAATCTTTGTGATATCTAACCAGTAAACGGATGGCAAAAATCCAAAGTCCAAATCCAACATCGCACCGTCGCCCCTGGTACCGGCCATCTTTAACGACGCAAATCTTATTCGGGCTCGTCGTCGGCGGCATTGTTGGCTGGTTGAGTCCCGCGACTAATTTCAAGATCACCGATCAGTCAATCGCTCAAATCAAAGAGCAGAAGTTCCCGGCCAAGGTCGTTGTCAATAACGTCGCGGTGGCCGGCGATCAAACCATCCCTCCCGAGACTTTGCAGAAACTTGCCGCCCTAAAAGATCAAAAGATTAGCGGCGAGCAGAATTTTCTCAGTCTGATCAAGTCAACTATCGGAGACGAACAAGCGGCGAAGTTTGGACCCGCAATCGTCAAATCTGCGCGCATGTCGAGTTTAGGCGACAGCCTCTACTTCCTCCGGGACATTTTTCTCAACCTGATCAAGTCGATTATCGCCCCGCTAATCTTTTCTACTTTGGTGGTGGGCATCGCCGGCGGCGGCGATCTGAAGACGGTTGGGCGCATGGGAGCGAAGGCCATCCTCTACTTTGAAATCGTGACTACGCTGGCGTTGTTTATTGGCCTGGCAGTGGTGAATCTGACCAAACCCGGCGCCGGAGTCGCCCTGACTGGCGGCGGCGACATTAGCCAATTGGTGAGGACGCAGCCGCAAGGTGTGGTTGACCTGCTGGTGCATATCTTTCCGGCGAGCGTGATTGATGCAATGGTGCGCGGCGATGTTTTGCAGATCGTCGCGTTCAGCGTTTTGTTCGCCATGGCCGTGTCGGCGATGGGTGAGAAGGCCGCTCCGATTTTGCGCGGCTGCGACGCGTTGGCCCAGGTGATGTTCAAGTTCACCAACTACGTAATGATGTTTGCGCCCATTGGTGTCGGCGCTGCGATGGCTCACACGATTGCGACCAACGGTCTCTCGGTGCTGGTTAATCTCGGAAAATTGATTGGCTCGCTTTATCTGGCCCTGGTGATTCTGGTCGGAGTCGTCTTCGGCGCGGTGATGATCATTGCGCGCGTACCCATCAAACAATTTCTCAAAGCCGTGCGCGAGCCGTTCACGATTGCTTTTGCCACGACCAGCAGCGAATCTGCTTTGCCGAAAGCGATGGAGAACATGGAGCGCCTGGGCGTACCGCGACGCGTCGTGGGTTTTGTGATGCCGACCGGGTACAGTTTCAATCTTGACGGCACGACGCTCTATCTCGCAATGGCCTCAGTGTTCGTAGCGCAGGCCGCCGAGCCGGTGATTGGTCACATGAGCTTTGGCCGTCAGATCGTAATGATGTTAACGCTCATGATCACTTCGAAAGGTGTCGCCGGAGTGCCGCGCGCGGCACTGGTGATCCTGCTGGCGACGCTCAATAGTTTCATGCCGGGCGGCCTTGGTCCTATCGGTGTGGCGGTGATTTTCGGAGTGGATGAGTTGATGGACATGGGACGCACTTCTGTGAACGTTTTGGGAAACTGTCTGGCCACAGTCGTCGTGGCGCGCTGGGAAGGCGAGTTCGATGACGAGAAAGCGCGCGTGTTTGGAACGCCGGAAGAAGTGAAACGAGAACTGGCGGCGGGAGAATTAGCGCTGGCCTCAGCTGCCGCGGAGTAATAATCGTCAAGCTATGCTGCTTTGGTCGAATCCCTAATTTCGGCAATCGCGGACGCAATTATTTCGTCTTTGACGCCGTGCTTACGTAGGCTCTTAACCAAATGCGACATCTCTGGATGTTCGCCGAGACGTTCCAAAT
>DATISD010000547.1:0-7911 GCA_035469005.1 Pyrinomonadaceae bacterium
GTAGCGACCGGGTCTGGGTTAGAATATCGGATCAAGTGGATGGCGAACCCGGTCGCTACCGCTCCCGGTACTGACGTCTCTTCCCCTTGAGTCTCGCGAAGTAATTCGCATAATCGAATCATGCGACTATCTGAAAACAAAGAACGAAACCACCTCGACTCGCTAACGCGGCGACTGCTAGCCCTAACAGCTTGCCTGATCGTCATCATCACTTCAACGGCATCGAGAGCAACCCCTCAATCACAACCAAGCGCAGCTCAATCAACCACCTCCACTCAACTCAAACCAAGGCCCGCACCCACCCGCTGGCTCGGCCTCATCGGCGAATACGGTCCCGACGACAACGTCCTGATCATTTTCGAAAGTGACGGGAAACTTTGCGCTCATTTCAAGCGGGCCGAGCGCGAGCCGCTCAATGAAATCTCAAAGAATGTTTTTAAGTTTGCGTCTTTGGCGTCGGGTTACGATCAGCTTACTTTCACTCGCGATGCCCATGGCCGAGCGACGCAGGTTGAAATCGAAAAGCAGATTCTCAAGCGACGCCAAATCGAGCCGGAAGCCGGCGCGAACCAACTTCGCATTAAGCCCGTGCGTCCGGTGCCGGAGTTGATGAAAGAAGCTCGCGCCGCGCAACCGCCAAAGGAGAATGGAGATTTCCGTGAAGCCGATCTCGTGGAGCTAACGAAACTCGATCCAACGATCAGGCTCGAGATTCGTTACGCGACCACGAACAACTTTCTCGGCACAGTCTTCTATTCCGAAGCGCGGGCTTTCATGCAGCGTCCCGCCGCTGAAGCCGTCGTGCGTGCAAATCGGAAGTTGAAACAATACGGCTATGGCTTGTTGATTCACGACGCTTATCGACCCTGGTATGTGACGAAGGTTTTCTGGGACGCGACGCCGGACGATAAGAAGGTCTTTGTCGCCAACCCGGCGAACGGGTCGCGCCACAACCGTGGTTGCGCGGTTGACCTAACGCTTTACGATTTGAAAACGAAGAAGCCGGTTGAGATGGTCAGCACTTACGACGAAACGACCGCGCGTGCCTATCCCGACTATCCGGGCGGCACTTCGCTGCAGCGCTGGCATCGGAAGCTTTTGCGCGACGCGATGGAAGCGGAAGGTTTCACCGTTTATGAAGCCGAGTGGTGGCACTTCGATTATAAGGATTGGCGGCAGTATCGGATTGGGAATGTCGCCTTCGATCAAATTCGCGACATTAACCGATAAGAAAACACCCGCAGCCCAAACGAGCTTGCGGGTGTTCTAATGGAGTGCGGACTTCATTGTCCGCAAGGCGGCCACAGCCCCCGCCTCTAAACTAACTATCGAGAGGATTCAGTTCTTCACCGGCTTACCGTCGGCATCGTATTCCTGGACCGTTCCGTACTTCGCCAGAATCTCTCGTGTCTTGCTGGCGTCGCCCACGGCGATAACTTGCAGGTGGCCCATGTCGATGTACTTCTGCGCCACGCGCTGCACATCATCCGCGGTAATGGCCATGATTTTCTGCGGATACGTGTCCCAGTAATCCGCGGGCATGTCGTAGAGCTTCACCAGCACGATGTTCTGCAACAGCGAGGCGGGTTGCTCCAGCGACAGGGCGAAGCTGCCTACCATGGCGCGCTTGGCGTTCTCGAGCTCGGTTGCGGTCACCTTTTCATCGCGCATTCGATTGAGTTCATACATGAACTCTTTCATCGCGCCTTCGGTGACATCGGTGCGCACCTCGGAACTCGCCACGACCGTGCCGCGATACTTCGATCCGCCAAAGCTGCTGTACGCGCCATAGGTGTAACCCTTGTCCTCCCGAAGATTCATGAACAACCGGCCGGTCGGTCCACCGCCCAGGATTTGATTCATGACGGCCACCGCGAAATAGTCGGGATTAGTGCGCTCGATGCCGAGGTTACCGAGTTGCAAAACGGTCTGCACTGACCCGGGGCGATTGATTAACTGGATTGCCATTGGTCCCGGCTGTCCCACTGCGGGAATCGTGGCCGCGGGCGCGTCGCCTTTCTCCCATTTGCCGAATGCGCTCTGAAGTTTCGGCATGATTTCTTTCATCGTGACATCACCGACAATCGCCAGCATGGCGTTGTTTGGCCGGTAATACTTCGAGTGAAAAGCGGCCAGGTCGGCCGAAGCAATCTTCTTAATTGAATCGGCAGGCGGAGCAATCATTCCCGCGGGATGATCGCCATAGATCGCGCGCTGGAAACGCTCCTGCGCCAAAAACTGCGGAATGGAGCGCTGAAAATTAAGCGTTTGGAGTTGGCGCGCCTTGAATTTGTCTACCTCGTCCTGCGGATATGTCGGATTCAGAATCACGTCCGCGAATAGATTGAGGGCTTGATCAAGGTTTTCAACCAGGCCAGCAGTTGTAATCACGCTGGTGAAGGTCGACAGGCCGGAACCGGCAGTCAAAGTTGCACCGATTGAATCGGTCTGTTCGGCGATGTCCTTGCTCTTACGAGTAGACGTGCCCTCGCGCATCAAGGCCGCGGTGAAACTGGCTAGTCCATGATAGTCAGCCGGGTCAGACAGCCCGCCACTCAACACCACCATCTGCATGGAAAAAGTGGGCACCCGGTGGCTTTCCAAAAGGATCACACGCAAGCCATTTGGCAGCGTGGCCTCCTGGGCCTTCGGAAGGGTGACCCTCAGGAGTTCTTTACTGACCGGGGCGCGGCCTTTGATTTCCGCGCCTTTCATGGACTGGCCTTGTTGGGCCGGCGCGCTCGGGCGTTGAGCGTTCACAACCGAAATCGTGAAGACAATGAGCGCCAGCGCGGCGAATGATTTTTTCATTAGCGTTTTCATTTTGTAATTCTCCTTTACTGCTGGTTCGCAGCCGCCGGGCCTTTGGGTTTCGGAATGGTGACGACAACAGTCCGATTGGTGGTCACCAGATACTTGTTAGCTACGCGCTGAACGTCGGCTTTGGTCACGGCGTCGACTTTTGTCAGGCGCGTATTGATCAGGTTCGGATCGTTGTAGAACGTCGTCCAAACGCTGATGTTGAGAGCGCGCGATAGCGAACTCTGCATGCTGTTGATGAAGTTGCGACGCGTCGTGTTCTTAGCTTTCTGCAACTCCCAATCGGCAATGCCTTCGCTCTTGAGCTTTTCGATTTCGGCATAGATAGCAGCTTCGACGTCTTCGGTCTTTACGCCTTGCCTGACAGTTGCCACGGTATAGAAGGCGCCAGTGCCGCGCTTCTCGTCGGCGAAGCCGCCAACGTTTTGCACCAGTTGCTTGTCCTTGACCAGCGCCTGATAGAGACGGGAACTTTGTCCCTGCTGCAAAGCCGCAGACAGGACCTGGAGCGCGTAGAAGTCGGGTGTATTGCCGGGCACGGTTTTAAAAGCGATGTCCACCTGCGGCAAACGCGCCAGTCCGTCGTCCACATTCGCGCGCCGCTCGGCCTTCTGCTCGGGTTCAGTCATGTCGACTGCCGGCGGATCAGGCTGACGCGGAATCTTCTCGAAATATTCCTTGATCTTCTTTAACGCCTCCGCCGTTTTGAAATCTCCCACCAAAGCGACAATGGCATTGTTGGGGGCGTAGTACATTTTGAAAAACGCAGCTACGTCTTCGACGCTAGCCGCGTTTAGATCTTCCATCGATCCGATCACGGTGTGCTTGTAGGCGAAGTTGTCGTAAATCAGACCCTGCTGGACCTCGTTGCTCTTTCCGTAAGGCTGATTGTCGACGCCCAGGCGCCGTTCTTCCTGCACCGCGTTGCGCTGGTTGTCGAGGTTGGCTTTGTTGATAACCAGACTGCGCATGCGGTCGGCTTCGAGATAAAGCGCCAGATCCAACTGGTTCGCCGGCAGTGCTTCGAAATACGTCGTTCGATCTTCGTTGGTGGTGCCGTTCATGGTGCCACCGTTATTGAAGATCAGATAGAAGTGCTCGCCCGTCCCGACGTTTTCAGATCCTTTGAACATCATGTGCTCAAACAGGTGAGCGAAACCGGTACGACCCTGGCGCTCGTTGCGCGACCCGACGTTATAAGTAACGTCAATCGCAATCACTGGCGCGCTGTGATCTTCGACCGTAATTACCCGCAGGCCATTTGCCAGCTGGGTTTCTTTGATATCGAGATGCGGGTTTCGGTTCGCCTGGGCCAGCGCGCTGCCGGCCAGAGCAAAAACAAAAGCGGCGCTGAGGATTTTTGTGTGCAGTCTCATACGATTTAAACTCCTGAAACTAAGTTCGAGCATCAGACCTTTGCGATTTGGTGTCTTACAGCCCAGGGACGTCCCTAAAGGTTAGCTGGAAGGCTAGAAGCGATGTGAATTTATGCGTCCTCAGTTATCCTGTCAAGCACGGAATCTCGGTGAAAAACATTTCAACCTGCTCTTTGTACAGGCCCGAGCCAACCGCATATCAATTT
This sequence comes from Pyrinomonadaceae bacterium, assembly GCA_035469005.1. Taxonomy (GTDB): domain Bacteria; phylum Acidobacteriota; class Blastocatellia; order Pyrinomonadales; family Pyrinomonadaceae; genus UBA11740. Next base: position 4,403 of record DATISD010000547.1, read on the forward strand.
CGGCCATCCAAGACGACGCCCAAGGTTGCTCAGAGGGTTCGACAAACCACGGTTACGCGCATGGCGCGCACCTTTACGGGCAAAACGCCCGTGCCACCTGAAGCTTGTCGGACATGTGCCCGCGATTTGCCTCCGCTGGCTGGCAATGAACGCATCGAACTATAATGTTTCCAGTGAAGTCAATCGCCGATATGCTTAGTTCAAAACTCTCCTTTAGCACTGCCGTTCTAACGTTCGCTTTCTGCATGTTCGCGTCGTCCGCGCTGGCCCAACCGGCGGGAGGAACGCGTTACGACATAACCAACTATCGGATTGAAGCCCAGTTGAATCCGGACGAGCACACGTTGCGCGCCGGCGCGGATATAACATTCGTCCCGCAGGATGCCACGCGCTCGATCGTTTTCGAGTTGAATGGCTCGCTGCATGTCGACGGCGTTGAGAAGGACGGCAAGTTGCTGACCGGGTTTGTGCAGGATGCCGTCGGCGCTGGGGCATTGGGACCGAACGTCAGAATCGACCTGGGCCAGGTGATTCCGGCTAATCAGCCGGCGACCGTGCGCATTCGTTGGAGCGGTGCGCTCACTTCACCCGAAGGAGGACCGCTCGCCAATAAGCGTCTGGCTTATGTTGGCTCAGAGGGGTCCTACTTGATGTACGCCTCGCGTTGGTTCCCCTTTCATGATTACGCCGCGGATCGCGCGACGTCGGACATCACGATAATTGTTCCGACCGGAATGCTGGTCGGAGGCGTCAGCGATGACCCGGTCAATCCTCAAGTGGATAAGAACGGCGTCACGCGCTTTCGCTTCGTCAACAAACAGCCGGTGCTGATTGGTAACTTCGTGGCTGGACAATACGTCGCGAAGACTTTGCGAATGGGCCGCTACGAACTGCAATTCTTCGTCAAGCCAGGCAGCGAAAACCGCATCACCAATTACGGTGAGTTGATGGGACATGCGCTTGAATTTTACACGAACGAATACGGCGCTCCCGCGTTCGGCACCCGCCTCATCATCGCCCAGACTGATGACGAAACCATGGAAACGTATTCCGGCCCGGGAATGCTTTTTCTGGCGTCGAAGCTTTTTGATTCAGCGCGCGGTGCTTCCGAAGAACGTCTGGAACGCGAAGTTGCATATCAGTGGTGGGGCCAGACCGTCGGCTTGAAGTCGTTTGACGACGCCTGGATTTCACAAGGGCTGGCCGAGTGGAGCGCCTTTGCCTTCCGCGAAACGACCCTGACCGGCGCACAATTGGACGCGGCCCAGCGCGAGGAACAGGAGCGCGCGTTAACTTTCGAGCAGACGTCATCAATTGTCCGCGCGCCTTCGGCCCTGGACGATCAATCGGCTGCTTACAAGTCGATCGTTTTCTACAAAGGGGCGATGGTGTTCCGCATGCTGCGCGAATCGCTGGGCACGCAGAAGTTCAATCAACTGCTGCGCAAGTTTCTTGAGCAGTTTCGGAACAAAAGTGCTTCGATCGATGATTTCGAGCGGTTGGCGTCGCAAGTGGCCGGCAAGAACATGCGCTACTTTTTCGCGCAGTGGGTCGAAGGCACAGGCGTGCCGGAATTTAGTGTTGACTATCAAATCATCCGCACGCGCTCTGGCAAGTTTCGAACCCGCGGCACGATCAGACAAAATTTCGAAAACCTCCATCTGCCGGTCGAGTTGACGCTGCACTCGGAAGGCGATTCGCAGACCAAGATCCTTTATCTGGACGGCACCAGCGAAGACTTTGATTTCGAATCAAACGGCCAGCCTGTCAGCGCTGAAGTCGATCCCAATGACAAAATTCTGCGGATGTCTGACGAGCTGAAAGTTTCGATCGTCGCGCGCCGCGGGATCGAGCTTTTCAAGGATGGCCAGTACGCCGAGGCTCAACAGCAACTCGAGTCGGCGCTTAAACTCGATCGCAACAACGGTTGGGTTTACTACAACCTCGGTTTGATCTATTTCGAGCAAAAGAACTGGCAGCTCGCGCTGGATAATTTTCAGGCAGCGTTAGACTCAGTCAGCAGTAAGCCCGCCTGGATTGACACGTGGGCGCGCATCAAACGAGGCAATGCATATGACGCCAAAGGCGACCGTGGCAAGGCCGTCAATGAATACCAGAAAGCCGTACAAGCCGGCAGCGACTACGATAATGCGCAGGCTGTAGCCAAGAAATTCATCAGCACGCCGTTCGATCCTAAAGCTCCTACCGAACAGGCGCAGACTGGACCAGGCGAGTCTTAATCAGAGCAATGACGTGATTGGTTGACGGCGCGGCAAGGGAGAAACGTCTTTAGCCCGGGCTGCGATCAGTTCATGGCTCTGGCATGCTTTGCCCCAAAACCTTTACGTCTGTGCGAGCGCATGTGGGGGCGTTACAGAAACGCGAGCGATAGCGAGCGGGATAAAAGAGCAACCAGCGCGAACGGCGTTGAAAGCTTGAAAATCAATTTGGTCTTCTAAGTTGCGCCCTGATCCCGCTCGCTATCGCTCGCGGTTCTGTACCGGTGGTATGGCCAAGAAGGTGGTCCTGCGCAGGCTTACTTACCGGCGGCGCGAAGGGCATCATTAATCATTTGCCGCAAACCTTCCGGCTTCCACTGATCGTCTTTTGCTTCCTTCCCGTTGACGAAGAAGCTGGGAGTTCCTTTGAGACCAAACGAGTGCGCGCGCTTGCCGTCCTGAAAGATCCGGGCGGCGACACTCTCGCCGTTCAAGTCCTTCATAAACTGATCCGTGTTTAAGCCAATCTGCTTCGCATAGTCGACAAACACCGGCACGAGATCGTTCTTTTCCGTCCAGGTGACCTGGTTCTCGTATAGTTTGTCGTGCATCTCCCAAAACTTACCTTGCAAGCCTGCGGCTTCCGCAGCCTGCGCAGCTAACAACGCGTGTTGATGCATCGTCACCAGCGGCAACTCGCGAAAGATCACCTTCAGCCGGTCGCCGTACTCTGCTTCGATTTTTTTGAGTTCGGGGTAGTAAGAACCACAAGCGCCGCATTGAAAGTCGCCGAACTCTTCCAGCGTTACCGGAGCATTGGGGTTGCCGCGCACGTGCGGGGGTTCAGCGCCCTGCACCTCAAGCGCCGGATCAGGCGTTGGGGTATTCGAGGTTCGTGATTGTTGCGACGAGCGCAGCAGCACCCACCCGCCGGCCACGGCGGCAATCAACACAACCACGATGAGCCCAAATGGCAAAAATCGCTTCATAAGAGTTGATGGAAAGTAAAGCTCGTTCAGATCGCGGACTTGTCCGCCGATGTGCGCCAGCCGCCGCGCCTGAACGAAAAAGTCGCGGCTATTCGATCGTGTAATCGATCGTCTTATCAAGGGCGTCGTTTATGTAGACTTCGACTCGATATTTTCCCGTAGGCCAATCTTTCGGCAGCGTCAAATGGCCACGGACTTTGTTCTCGAACGAATTGGTCGTGTAATCAATCGTTTTGATCTCTTCATTCTTTGAGCCTTGCACGTCTACGGCTTGCCAGATGAATCGCACCTTAGTGCCTTT
>DATISD010000548.1:0-9161 GCA_035469005.1 Pyrinomonadaceae bacterium
AGCTCACCGCCCTCAATCTTCATGTCACGTCCCTTCTGAACGCCGACGCTCATGAAGACCGACTCATAACCCTGGGCCTTGAGCTCTTTAAGCCCGAACTGATCATAGAGCGGTGTATTGAGTTTGATCTCGACACCGAGATCGACTGTCTTTTGGATCTCTTTCTCGATGACGGCGCGGGCGAGGCGAAACTCAGGAATGCCGTGATACATCATGCCGCCCACCTGATCCGTCGCTTCAAACACGGTGACGCGATAGCCCATCAGCGCGAGATCGTGCGCCGCGGAAATGCCAGCCGGCCCGGCGCCGATCACCGCCACCTTCTGACCACGCGCGACGTTGGCTCGACTTTCCTGGAGCATGGGCAAGTGCCAGCGCCGCTTATTGCCGGGCTCGTCCCCACCTTCACGCAAAACATCCTGCGTGTCGGGTTCCATCGACTCGACTCCGTACTTTTCGGTAACGAAGCGCTTCAGCGCGCGAATGGTTATTGGCGCATCAATGCGTCCGCGACGGCATGCGTCTTCGCACGGGGCAGCGCAGATGCGACCACAAACGGAAGCGAACGGATTGGGTGAGCGAGCAACGAGGTAAGATTCCTGGTATTTGCCCTCAGCGATTAGTTGAACGTATTTGCCTGCGTCAGTGTGAACGGGGCAAGCAGCCTGGCACGGGATCATGCCCTGCCAAAATTCAATGTCTGGTATGAGGGTCTGGTATTTAGGCACTCTAATACCTAACCTGCATTGGCGAAGGTTCACTTCTACAAAGCAAGAACTGCTCCAAACAGCAAAGACCACGGGCGATTGGTTTCGATTGTGAGTTTAGAGAGCGCGAGTTTTGTTCGCAGTGACTTACGTCACGGGTTTTGGAACGTGTTAAGCAGGACAGGCGCGAGAGGCAAATTCATTTCGGTTGGCAAGTCGAATCTTTAAAGACGCCAATCAAATACGAGCCAATGGGAAAAGTTACCCAAGGCGTGGGGAGTTTTAAGCAGACAATGAGCTATCGTGCGCTTCGATCTGATGAACGCCGATTATGTGAGAGCACTCATATTGTCTTTTCAGCCGCAACTACCAATAACGATGCGCCAATAACGGCTTGCCTTATGTGATAATGTTTGGCGGCAAGTTGGTATCAAAAACACCTTAGCTTAGAGATATCCTCCCGGGTTCAGTGAGTAAACAGGATATTGACTGGATTCAGAGTGACTCGGAGCGTGCTAGATGGCAAAGACTTCCAAACCTCTCGTGCTGGACCTCAGCGACGTCGGCGCCGACGACGTGCAGTTTGTCGGCGGCAAGTGTGCGAGTCTTGGGGAACTACTTCGCGCGTTGGCGCCGCGTGGCGTTCGTGCAGTCGATGGTTTTGCCGCGACCAGTGAAGCTTATCGCCAACTGCTGGAAACGAACGGCCTCCGGGGACGTCTGCGCGAATTGCTAAGTGGCCTCGACTACAATGATATGAAAGCGCTGAACGCGGCGGGCCGTGAAGCCCGAGCGCTGATGCTTGACACGCCGCTGCCTGAACCAGTGAACGAGGCCATCCTCGACGGGTTCCGCCGCTTGTGCACTCGTCTTGGTCGCACGCCAGAGGTCGCGGTGCGATCGTCTGCGACTGCCGAAGACCTGCCTGATGCTTCCTTTGCCGGACAACAAGACACCATCCTGAATGTCCGCGGCGAGGACCGACTGATTGACGCATGTCATCGCTGCTTTGCCTCTCTGTGGACAGATCGCGCCATCTCGTATCGTGAAGCGCGCGGCTTTGATCACTTTGACGTCGCGCTGGCAATCGGCGTACAGCCGATGGTGCGTTCGGACCAGGCTTGCTCAGGTGTAATGTTCACGCTGGACACCGAATCAGGGTTCCGTGATGTGGTGGTAATAAACGCGGCGTGGGGTCTGGGCGAAGCGATCGTGCAAGGGATGGCAACGCCTGATGAGTGGGTAGTTTTCAAGCCGACCTTGCTGACGGGCGCGCGTCCGATTGTCAGTCGCCGTCTCGGCAGCAAAGAAGTGAAGATGGTTTACGGTCTTGACGGTCGCGGTACGCGCACACGCGACGTAGTGGAAGCACAACGAAGCCGCTTTTGCCTCAGTGACTACGAAGTTTTGCAGCTGGCGAACTGGGCCTGCACCATCGAAGCACACTATTCTGAGCGCGCCGGGCGGCCGACGCCAATGGACATCGAATGGGCCAAGGATGGTTACACCGGCGAACTTCATGTCTTACAGGCGAGGCCCGAAACAGTTCACGCCACGAGCCGCGAAACCTACATCGAGACTTACAGGTTAACGGGCGAGCACGGCGCGCCGCTGGCCTCGGGAATTGCTGTCGGGCAAAAAATTGGACAGGGCCGAGTGCATGTGCTCGCTGATCCGGACCACCTTTCGGAGTTCAAGGGCGGCGACGTGCTGGTCACCTCGATGACCGATCCCGCCTGGGAACCGATCATGAAAAAGGCGGCGGCGATTGTCACTGAGCATGGGGGACGCACGTGTCACAGCGCCATCATCAGCCGCGAGTTGGGCTTGCCTTGCATCGTGGGCACGGGTAACGCGACCCGGGCACTGGAAACCGGAACTGAGGTGACAGTTTCCTGTGCGGAAGGCGCGCACGGAAATATCTACGAAGGTCCGATCGATTTTGTCGTCGATCGCCGTGCCGTGGTTGAAGGGCAACGGCCACGAACGCAGGTGATGATGAATGTCGGCGATCCGGATCATGCTTTTTCAGTTGCGGCTTTGCCGAACGACGGCGTGGGGCTGGCCCGCCTGGAGTTCATCATCAACAATCACATCGGGATTCACCCGATGGCGCTGGTTAAGTACCCGCACTTGCCGAACCCCGACGTGGTGCGCGAGATCGCGCGCCGCATCGGCGAAGAAGATCCACGTGAGTTCTTCGTGCGTCGCCTGGCCGAGGGCATCGCGCGCATCGCTGCGGCGTTCTATCCCAAGCCGGTAATCGTGCGCATGTCGGATTTTAAATCGAACGAATATGCCATGCTTATCGGCGGGCAGGAGTTTGAGCCCACCGAGGAGAATCCGATGCTCGGCTTTCGTGGCGCGTCGCGCTATTACGACGACCGTTATCGCGAAGGCTTTCATCTGGAATGCCTCGCGCTCGAGCGGGTACGCGACGAGATGGGGCTGGTCAACGTCAAGGCGATGATTCCGTTCTGCCGGACGGTCGAAGAAGCCGAGCGGGTCATCGCGTTGATGGCCGAGCTAGGCTTGAAGCAGGGCGAGCACGAATTGGAGATCTACGCGATGTGTGAACTGCCTTCCAATGTTGTTTTGGCGGACGAGTTTTTGCAGGTCTTTGATGGGTATTCAATCGGCTCGAATGATCTGACCCAGCTCACGCTTGGCCTCGATCGCGATTCCGAAATGGTGGCCCATCTCTTTGACGAGCGCGATGCCGCGGTGGAAAAGATGGTGGCAATGGTCATCGATGCGGCCCACCGTAATGGCAAGAAGATTGGCATCTGCGGCCAGGCGCCTTCGGATTATCCGGAATTCGCGCGCTTCCTGGTGGAAAAAGGCATCACCTCAATCTCACTCAACCCCGACACTGTCATCCAAACCACACAAATGATTCTGGAAACTGAAGCCGCGCTCGATTCTGCGTCCAAGCGCCAAACCATCGACAACTCGCAAGGCGGCGGCGTCTGATTAGCAGGCTGTTGACGAACTCCGAATGGTCACCATCCGACAGCGTGGCCCAGGACCAGGGCGAGTACTGTCATAGCGCCAAAGCAAAGTTCGCGGAGCCCAAGCTTCTTCGCCGTCACTCGCTTATCAAATCTCGAGAAACCAAGCACCGCGCGCAGAAGCAGAATTGTCAGCGCGACCACTGAAAGAAAAGGAACGACCGACAGCCATGCGAGGCCGCTCACTATCAGTATCGCCAGTGCATGCGCGATGATCACTCCGCGCGGCGATGCGGACTTGCGACGCAGAAGTCTCAGCCGCGCGCGGAGATACAAGATCGTCGGGACGGTGCGCGCTGCTAAGATGGCCCACAAGCCGAAAGCCGCAGGACGCTGCCAATCTCCGGCTAATGCGATCGCCGTAGCCACCGCGCCAATGGAAATCGAACCCGCCAACTCAGCTATCAAGGCGCGACTCCGGCCAAGGGAATCGTAGGACAACTGCATGATTGCGAATGGCGAGGCAAGCAGCAACGGCAGCAAAAAGGCTGCACCCCCGCTCTTGATGGCGAGGGCGAGAGCCAGCGTAGCGATCAAGAGATAAAGTAGAGCAAAGCGTTCTGCCAGGGCGGTACGCTTCGAACGCCGGTGGAGGCGCCGGTCTCCGGCCGCTAATTTGAGCGGATGACGCGCGAAAAACGCTCCCATCGCCGTGATAGAAAGGAGCAATCCCACAAGCGAGGGAGCCAGCAACAGCCCGAGAACGATTGGCTCCAACACCAGACCCCAGCCGCCATGTTCCACAGGCAAGGCGACGGGCCTGATGCGGATACCGTGCCTATCAATCTTTATGTGATTAGCAGCGAGCATTTCTGATCAGGCGCCTACTTGCGCACCGTTAAATCGCGGAGGCAGATTCTGCAATTCGCGCTCAATGCCGGCCGCGAGGGTTCGCTGCTCGCTCGGTGTTAAGAGTTTCGCCGGTAAGCCATAGACCAGCTTTTCTTCGATCCGATTATGCGATTCAAGTCGCTTGCTTATCGCCGTAATGCTCGCCGCGACCTCATCCAGTGTGTGTCTTTCACGTTCAGAATGGCCGGTGTTTTTGAGACGGCGCACGGCTTTGATAGCGGCCGCTAATTCGTGCATGAAGAAATCATGGTCGGCTTGGAGCTGAGCGATTGCTTCCAAAGCTTCGGCCGGTGGTGGAAGATCTTTCAGATGAGGCCCAGTGTCTTCCAGCCGGGAGAGTATTGCCGGAAATAAATGCAGGTTCTCAGCGCGAATGTGCATCGCCAGTCGCGCCCAAAAGAAATCGAGATGCTCGAAAACTGCCGGAATCTCCGCTTTATCGAGCGCCGCAAAGAGTCCTTTCAGCAGCTTATCAAGCGTCGCGTGATCATTGCCGAGCAGTTCGTCCGCGCTTTGTGATTTTTTACGTGATGGCACGTTTCCAGGTTAATAAAGATTGCCGACACTGTACCGCAGACTGTCCAGTCTGCGATTTGCTTTGCCACGATTCAGACTCTTGACCTCCGCAGGCTGGACAGCCTGCGGTACTTCGTTCTTCAAAACAATTCGCAGCACCGGTCGGGAACTAACTCAGCGTGAAGCATGGAGCCTTTGCAAAATGTCTTTTCGACGGGCGCGCATCTCTTCGCCTAACGCCTGAATCTCATTAGCCGGGAGCACCCTGCCCGCGATTGGAAATACAAAGTTGTTTTCCAGTTGTATGTGCGGCCGGTAAAGCGTCGCGAGCCCATCCACCAGCTCACCAAAGCAGTCTAACTCCCTTTTGTCAGCCGAGCCATCACGCGGTAGAGTTGAGACGAATTCATCGAATTCCGCATGAAGCCGTTCGGCTGTGCGGTGCTGTGACTCAAGCTCGGCCATCGCCGCCAGGGCATCCTCTCCGCCGGATCCTCCATGCTGGCGCAGTCGAGGGAACAGCGAAACATCCTCATCCTCAGTGTGCTTGACCCCTGGAACAGCAAAGTGCGCGCACGCCGCATCGATGGCGCCAAATGCCCGGGAAAGTGACCGAAGATCGCCAACGCGAAGAATTTCCGCAGAACGTTCGAGCGCGCCCAATTGCGCCTCTATCCGTTCGTGACAATGGACCAGCAGTTCGAGCGGTTTAGTGAAGTCGGGAATATGCGGCTGATTAATCGTTAGTAGGCTACTTATTGCCATTTCAAGCCATCCTTTCCAAAATACATGCTAAACAGCCGCTTCTTTTTATCTGAATTTCGGCGTTTGCTGAGTTATCATCGCCGACACGCTGCGAAGATGAGATGACTTATGTCACACTCGACTACATCCGGGTTCCTGATGAGGTCGCGGGTGAACAAAGCCGCAAAAGACTGATTTAATTTTGAAATGACTCTGGACAAGATTGCCGCGCTCAGGCGTACTAAACTTTTCGAAGCCCTGGACGAGAGCACTATTCAGGTCTTAAGTGAACGCGCCTTTGAGCGACGGTTTCAAAAAGATGAAGTCCTGTTCGTAGCCGGCGAGGAAGCACACGGCCTGTACGTCATAGTTGAGGGAGCGGTGCGAGCTTTTCGCGCAAGCCTGGATGGGCGAGAACAGGTTATTCACGTTGAGCGCGCGGGTGCGACGATTGCCGAGTTGCCCGTCTTTGATGACGGCGCTTATCCGTCGACTGCCGCCGCCGAAGAAGATACAACAGTCCTTTTCATTGATAAGCGCGACGTGCGGCGCCTTTGTCTGGAGCATCCTCAGATCCCGCTTGCTGCCTTGAGAGTTTTGGCCGGCCGGCTCAGGCGCTGCGCTGAACTGGTGGAAGCCCTTTCACTCCGTGAAGTTGGGCAGCGACTGGCGCGCTTTCTCGTGGCCGAAGCACGCAGGAACGGCACCGGCACAGAGAATGGAACTAGCATGAACCTCACCCAAACCAATCAGCAGATCGCAGCGCGCATCGGTTCGGTGCGCGAGGTCGTGTCGCGCGCTTTCACGCGTCTTCAGCATGAGGGATTGATTGTTGTAGAGGGCCGGCAACTGATCATTCCTGACGAAGCCGCGCTCGAAGCGTTCGCCGATCAGCGCTAAGCAGACCGAGGCTCCCATAGAAGCCCCACTCCGAAACATCAGGCTCCTCAATCTGTCAGGAATTACATATCCATGCCGCCGGGCAGTGCCCGTGGTTTGTCTTCTTCCTGTAGTTCAGAAATGAGAGCTTCAGTTGTCAGCATCAGTCCCGCGATCGATGCGGCATTCTGCAGCGCGCAACGTGTGACCTTGGCGGGATCGATTACACCCGCCGCCACCAGGTCTTCGAATGTCTCGGTCTCGGCGTTGTAGCCAAAGTTCGGATTCTTTTCAGCGCGTACTTTCTCGACGATTACCGCGCCTTCTTTCCCCGCGTTAGCGACGATCTGACGCAGCGGCTCTTCCAGAGCGCGCCGGACGATGCTTACGCCGATCTGCTCGTCGGCGTCGCCCGCGGGCTCATTCTCGTCATTGGCCTGGAACAGTTTAAATTTTTCAAGCGCTTTGGCAGCGCGAATCAAAACCACGCCGCCGCCCGGCACGATGCCTTCTTCGACCGCCGCGCGCGTCGCGTTCATGGCATCTTCGACGCGAGCCTTCTTTTCTTTGAGTTCAGTTTCGGTGGCCGCTCCGACGCGAATGATGGCGACGCCGCCAACGAGTTTCGCCAGGCGTTCCTGAAGTTTCTCGCGGTCATAATCAGACGAAGTGTCCTCGATCTGGGTCTTCAGCGTTTTCACCCGCGCTTGCAACTCTTTCGTGTCACCACCGCCATCAATGATAGTCGTGGTCTCTTTGTCGAGCTTCACTCGCCGGGCGCTGCCCAGGTCTTCCAGCATAACGTTCTCGAGCTTGATGCCGAGGTCTTCGCTGATGACCTTGCCGCCGGTAAGGACCGCGATGTCTTCCAGCATCGCCTTCCGGCGATCACCGAAGCCGGGCGCTTTCACCGCTGCGACACTGATCGTGCCGCGCAGTTTGTTGACGACGAGGGTCGCCAATGCTTCGCCTTCAACATCTTCAGCAATAATCAGGATTGGCTTACTCAGCTTGGCTGACTGCTCAAGAATGGGCAGCATATCTCGCAGCGAAGAAATCTTTTTTTCGCTCAGGAGGATTACTGGATTTTCGAGCACGGCTTCCATGCGTTCCGTATCGGTGACGAAGTATGGGGAAAGGTATCCGCGATCAAACTGCATCCCTTCGACAACTTCCAAAGCTGTCTCCATCGTCTTTGATTCTTCAACGGTGATGACGCCGTCTTTGCCAACCTTCTGCATCGCCTCGGCAATCAATTCGCCGATGGGGTGGTCACCGTTTGCCGAGATCGTGCCCACTTGCGCAATCATGTCACCGGTGACCGGCTTCGCCATTCTCTTGATCTCTTTCGTTGCCCGCTCAACCGCTTTGTCGATGCCGCGCTTCAGAGCCATAGGGTTCGCACCCGCTGCGACAGTTTTCACGCCCTCGCGAAAAATGGCCTGTGCCAGCACGGTTGCAGTGGTCGTGCCGTCACCAGCCACGTCGCTGGTCTTCGACGCTACTTCGCGCACCATCTGCGCGCCCATGTTCTCCATTGGATCTTTGAGTTCGATCTCTTTCGCCACGGTCACGCCGTCTTTCGTGATCGTCGGGCTGCCATATTTCTTATCAAGGACGACGTTGCGGCCCTTTGGTCCGAGCGTGATTTTCACTGTGTCGGCGAGTTGATTGACCCCGCGCAGGATGGCCGCGCGCGATTCTTCGCCAAGAGTTATTTGCTTTGCCATAATCTTTTATCCTTATCTCTCCAAATCAATGTTCGGTAACAAGTGACGGTGACAAGTAAGGTCCGCAAGTCGCAGAGTGAACTGTTCTTGTCACTTTTCACTGTTTCTACTTCTTGCCGCCATTGGCCGCACCGGCGCGTCTGATTACTCCGAGGATCTCGTCCTCGCGCATTATCAGCAGGTCTTCACCGTCGACTTTAATTTCTGAGCCGTTGTACTTGCCGAACAGGACCCGGTCGCCTGCCCTGACATCCAATGGCCGGCGCGTGCCGTCTTCCTTGTGCTTGCCCGGGCCTGCGGCGATCACTTCGCCCTCCTGCGGCTTCTCCTTGGCTGAGTCAGGTATAATGATGCCGCCGCGAACTTGCTCGCCTTCATCAATGCGTTTCAGAATCACGCGGTCGTGCAGTGGTTGAATATTTATCGTCATCGGTAACTTCTCAGTCTCCTATCTTGGAATTTCTTCCCATGAGCCGATCTCCTTTTTCTCTTCGCCTTAAATAGAATCAAACTAAAGAGGAGGCGTCGTCTGTGCGTTAGACCACATACACCGGCACTCTCCTCTCTTAATCAAATAGATCGGGGTATTGGGGGCATTATCAACATCGGTTAGAAGTCGGTTTGAAACGAATTGTTTATGGTTCTGGGCGCGGCAGGTGGAGCCGGCTCAGTCTATGTTACGGGCAAGGAAAATCTCGATCTGCCGGCGGGCACGGAACTAA
>DATISD010000549.1:0-4279 GCA_035469005.1 Pyrinomonadaceae bacterium
ACCTCGGTGAGCTTGCCGGAACCATTTCGTACGAAATCACCTGCGGTATCAGCAATCGAGTGCCGCGCGTCTATCGCGAGGTAAACTCGGGCTAATTCTTTGCGCTCTTGTTATTAAGTTTCGAAATGTCCAGCAAATAGGCAGTCTGGTTCGCAGTTAGTACGAACAACCTGTGGCCGTCAGGACTAAACTGCAACATTGCGATCGGATTAGAGAAGACCATTTCGTCGATCTTATCGAGCGTTGTCAGATCGTAGAGCGCAATCTTGCCCGTCTCGTTTTCAACGCAGAGTAAGTTCGCCTCCGGGGCGACAGTGCCGAAGCCTCCGAAGACTCGCCCTCGCTGTTCACCGCTCCGCAGGGAATAAACCAGCACCCGGTTCTGGGTGTCGCTTATTACCACCGAATCACCTGCAATGAACGCATTGGCGATGCGGAAGGCGCCCTTGCCAGTTTCGATCAATAGTTTACCCAGGGTCTTTCCTGTCTTCAGTTCGACTGCTTCGAGAAGATAGGTACCCTCCTTATCTTTCAGCGCGGCCAGCTGCTTGCTCAATTGCGGATCGGTCTTAATCTGGGTCAAGGCAGTTTCCGCGTCGGCTCGCCACAACAGCACGGCGGTTCCATATTGTGCAGCTCCCCACGAAAATGGTCCCTCTTTCGGATAAGTGCGTGACCACAAAGAGGTCATGGTCCTGGCATCCAGCACTTCCAGAGTAAGGTTGCGCCATTCACGCGGAGGCGCATCATCTTTTGCGTCAGCTTTAGCTCCTTTGAAAACCACGAGATAGGGCCCAATCTGACGCGCACTGGCCGCCTCGATAGTTGGACCGGGCACAATCTCATTATTCGAGAGGTTGAACTTGGCGATATTGCGCTCGGCAGTTTCGTACTTGGGAAAATCGGCGTAGAAGAACCCGTCGTCGCTTAGGTAGGCGCCTCGGAACCCACGAAGGTAGAGCGTGGCCTCGCCTTTGTCCAGATTCCAAACTCCGCCTCTTGACCGGCTCGATAGTGCCAGCCATTTCATGTCGCGGGAAAGAAACGAAGCGCGCAGCCGTCCCAGCGAGGTATTCGCCAACAGTGTGGACGCATTGAGTTGATTCTTTTCCATTCGATAAAGACCCAGCTCGCCATTGCGCATCTCTGAAACGAAAACATCGCCGAAAATATCCAGCGCAGATTGCTTGCTCGATTTGAAAATGAGCTTAGTCTTAACGTCGAACACACCCAACGGAAAGTCCTTGATCGGGCGGATCAAAAGATAGTCGCCGCGGGTGGGGGCATCGATATTTCCACGCATCGGGAACTCAGTAAGCATTTTGCCGGCGGGAAACGTAACGATCTCACCTTTTTTCATGTCATCGATGTTCATGCCGGCTACGCGATCGCCGCCCATAAAAGTAAATCCGCCCACAATGACTTTCTGCAGCGCTTCGTTCACCGAAACTTTGTTCATTGTGGTTAAGTCAAATACCTCGACATTATTCAATCTGCGATACGCATCGATGTGATCGCGGCCCTGATATCCCGCCACGAAATAGTGGCCGTCGGGAGAGAAGGCCATGTTGACCCAGTCCAAACCGGCATCCCCGTTATCGAGGCGATGATTGGCGATTGCTGACAACAGCAGGTAATAGTGAAACCATTGCGGCTCGAAAAACTCTTTCCGGTGAACCACCGCCTGGCTCGATGAAACATCGAGCAGATTGAGATCCATATTTGGGCTCAGACAGGCCATGTATTTGCCGTCCGGCGAGAGCGCGGTTTGTAAACAGCCGCGAAGTTGCACTATCTCTTTGACCTCCAAAGCCTTTTGATCAGCGATGCCCCACTTCTCCACGCGCAGATTGTCGTTTGAGAAAACGATGGTCCTGGAATCGGGGCTGAACACGGCGCGCTTCGCGTCGGCAGCTTCGATCCTGAAAAGTCCGTTGAATGGTTCGCGGCTGAGAACGTTAATTCCCGAATCATCCTGGGCCAGAATGTACGCGCCGTCAGGGCTAAACCGAAGGTGCGTGATGTCGCTGCGAAGCGGTGGCGAGAGTTGAATTTTGCTGAGCACGCCATGTAGGTTTTCGCGGCGGCCCAAACCCGTATATCCGATGACGAGCGATTGCCACTCTTTGAAATCATCAGCGGCGGTTGCCGAGCGAGTCTTCAGGCATTCAGCCGGCAGAGCGCCTACGGTCTTTATCATTTCGCGCAAGCGACGCTGTTCGGGGCGCGTAGTGCCAAACAAATCTGACAGCCAGCTACCGGTCTTGCCTTTGGTCGCCGTGATGCGGTCCCAGAATCGAGTTAAAGCCGAAGGGTCATAACCGGCCCGGATCAGAGCATACAAACCAGCCTGGTCGGCAACCATCTGCCCTTTCTCGCGGTCGCGAACTTCTTCCGGCCTTCGCCTCGCGCTTTCGATTAATTGGTTGTACTTGTCATAAACATCAGCGCGATCAGTGATGCCGCTGATGACCAGGACCTGGCGCATCCGCCGGGTCATATCAATCGCACTTTCGTGTGCGACCAGGTGTCCCAGCTCGTGCGCGATGACTCCGGCAAGTTCATCTTCGCTCTGCGCCGACGCTACCAGTTTTCTTGAGACGTATATTCGGCCGCCGGGAAGCACGAAGGCATTCGCATCAGGCAAGTCGACCAGAAAAAACTGAAAACGAAGTTTTGTTAAAGGGAGATTGGCCGTGAGCCGTTGACCGATTTGAGTGAGGTATTGCGTTACTTCATGATCTTCAATAACGCGGTAATATTTTTGAATGTGCTCGGCTACGGCGTCCCCGAGCCACGTCTCCTTTTCATCAGGAAAGAAATTGGGCTCGGCGGATGCAGGCAACGCCACCGGCGGTTCGCACTTCTGCGGTTGAGCGCGTGATGGCGAAACAAGCATGCTGCATAGCGACAACACAGCAAGGCAAAAGATTCGTTTTATTTTCATGAGAGTCTGCAGGCGCGGGCGAAGCGCTGGATTTGATGAACACTTTCCGAACGAGAGTTTAAATGAGTTATGAAGTTTCTTTCAAATCAGTCCGAAAAGGAAGAGTTGCTCAGGCGCTTGCTGCAGGTGACACCCGGCAGCCGGCGCCAATGGGGCAAGATGACGCCGCATCGGATGATTTGTCATCTTAACGACTCGTTCAAATCAGTGATTGGTGAGCAACAGGTGAGCGTGCGCAAGAGCAGTCCCGTGACCCCTAGCTTGATTCGATGGATTGCTCTGTACTTTTAGGTGGCCGCACGGCGCATCCTGCGCATGAGTTACAGGCGAGATGCCTGACGCCCGTGCCACCTGTGCTATTTGTGCACGGGGTACTTCGGCTTCTTTGGCGACCAAACTTGTGCTTTCTTCAGTTCATCCATGGCTACCTGTACGGCCTTCTCCAGCTGCGGGTCGCGGCCGGCCATCCAATCTTTCGGCGTGATCTCGACTTCAATATCCGGCGAGATGCCCGCATTCTCGACACCCCAGGACAGGCCTGATGGATCATATGCGGCGCGGTTGGGAAGCTGTACATTGCCGCCATCGATCAGCGATGGCGTGAACACATAAGGACCGATGCCTCCGCCGCCCGTACGCAAGCCAACGATGGGACCAACTTTCGCCAGCTTGTACATGAAGGCGAACGTCTCCGCCGCGGAAAAATTGTTTTCATTGACGATTAAGACTTTGACCGGAGGACCGGGATTGACGGGAACCGCAATGTCATCTCCTTCGCGAAATGTGTAGTCGTAGATTGGTTTTCGGCGCAGCCATTCAATCAAATAGTCTGGTGTGATGCCGCCGCCGTTGAAGCGCTGATCGATGATCAAGCCCGCGCGATCACTATAACCGGCCAGCCCGCGAATGAAATCCAGGATCGCCGATCCATAATTTTCGACATAGATGTAGGCGAGTTTGCCGCCGGACATTTGTTCTACCAGCCGCCGATTGTTCGCCGACCAGTTGGCGCGCCGGATTTGGTTCTCGGCGCCGCCGGTGACCGCAGGAACCGTCAGTATGCGCGAGCCCGCGCCGTCCGCACTTGGGCCAACCTAGATATTCACGGTCTGGCCGGCCTTGCCTTCAAAGTAACTATAGACACTCTTCGAAGCATCGACGTTTTGATCTCCGACCGCGAGCAAATACTCGCCGTCCTTAACGCGATTGCCGGGAAAGTCCAAAGGCGCCGGCATGAACCCGCTGGGCGAGTTGAAATAGCTCATGCGATAAATGCGCTTGAAGCGGTACCGGTTCTGGACGATTTCGTAATCAGCTCCGAGCAAGCCGGTG
>DATISD010000550.1:0-8757 GCA_035469005.1 Pyrinomonadaceae bacterium
GCTCGTCGGCAATTTTGTATTCTTCGATGGCTCGCTCAGGCATAGCGGAAGTTTCGAGTTTAGAGTTTCGGGTTCTCCTGATTCCAAGGTATTCTAGAGTATTGAGTAAATAACTCGAAACTCGCAACCCGAAATTCGAAACTGATGCGTATCGCAGTAGCAATGTCAGGCGGAGTCGATTCGTCCGCGGCCGCAGCAATTCTGAAAGAGCAGGGCCACCAACTGGTCGGCTTTACGATGCAGCTGTGGAACCAGCGGCGCGCCATCAGTGTGGACGAAATCGGCGAGCCGCTGCCTTCGCGTTGCTGCTCGCTTGATGACGTTTACGACGCCCGGCGCGTGGCGGAAGAATTAGGATTTCCTTTCTACGTCTTGAACCTCGAAAAGGAGTTCGAGCGCGGCGTGGTCCAGCCGTTTGTTGAGAGTTACCTGCACGGCGAGACGCCGATCCCATGCGTTGCCTGCAACAGCCGTTTGAAGTTTGCTTCACTTGATAAATTGGCGGCGAGTCTGGGATGTGACAAGGTCGCTACCGGTCATTACGCACGCGTCGAATGCGAAAAAGCGACGAACCGGTATCGTCTACTCCGTGGCCGTGATCCGCAGAAAGATCAATCTTACTTTCTTTGGGAGTTGACGCAGGATCAGCTTGCGCGGGCAATGTTTCCACTGGGCGAACTGTCGAAGAGTGATGCACGCCAGGCGGCTCGTGATAATCAACTGGCGGTTGCTGAGAAGAAAGAGTCGCAGGAAATCTGTTTTGTTCCGGACGGCGATTACGCTGGCTTCATCGATCGATACCTGGAAGCCGAACGACAAACTGAGCGAGTGCCGGGCGCGGGTCAGATTGTGACCACTGCCGGCGAAGTAATTGGCGAGCATGCCGGCATCCATCGTTACACCATCGGCCAGCGTCGTGGTATTCGTGTAGCGCAAGCTCGTCCGCTGTACGTTCTCGCTATTGATTCCAGTAAGAACGAGGTAGTCGTTGGTAACGACGATGAGTTATTGCGTGCTGAATTCACCGCTGCAGGGGTGAACTGGATCACTGTCGATAATCCGAGCGAAGAGGTTCGCGCTGAAGTGCGCGTTCGTTACCGCCATACCGCTGCGCCTGCAACCATCACTCCGTTATCAACGGACCGGGTGCGTGTGAGATTCGACGAACCGCAACGTGCGATCACGCCTGGCCAGGCAACCGTGTTCTATCGCGGCGACGAAGTACTCGGTGGCGGGTGGATCGTGAAAACAGCTGGCGGTAGGCAGGTAGGCAGTAGGCGGAAGACAGTATGACTTACTTTTCGTGCAAGAGCCTCGTGACGCTTTTTCCGATAACTACTGACTGCGGTCCACTATCTACCGCTACTTCATAAACCTTTTGCCCTCCTTTATCGTACTCAGAATGGAAAAACTCAACTAATCTTTAGGAAAAACTGCTCATGGCAATGTCAACCACCCGCAAAGTCGTACTCATAGTTTCGGGCATACTACTCGGCCTGGTAATGATCGTGGTCTTCGGAATTGCAATCTTTGTTTCCGCGCTTCGCGGCAATCGCCCTTCAATTCAGGACAACAGCGTGCTCGCGCTAAAAATCTCCGGCTCCATGCCGGACTACGTTCCTGACGATCCGTTTCGCCGCCTCTTCGGCGGTCAGCCGCAATCGCTTGGCAGCCTGCTGGCTCAGTTTCGGAAAGCCAAAGTCGATAAACGGATTACCGCGGTGCTGCTGGATATCGATATGTCCGAAGCCGGTTGGGCCAAGTCTGAGGAGATTCGCGGCGCGATCGCAGACTTTCGTACTTCGGGCAAACCCATTTATGCCTATATGGAAACCGGCCTCAACAAGGACTACTACATCGCCACGGCTTGCGACAAGATTTTTGTGCCGCCGCCGGGTGAGCTGTTCACGATCGGATTGGCCGCTGATGTGATGTTCTTTCGCGGCTCGCTGGACAAGCTCGGCATATATCCCGACATGTATCAGATCGGTAAATACAAGAGCGCCGGTGATACGTTCACACAAAAGAAGATGACCGACGCGCATCGCGAATACATCAATGCGTTGCTCGACGATTTGTACGGACGCTATCTGGATGGAATTTCCAAAGCGCGCAAGAAATCGGTCGATGAAGTGAAGGCCTTGATCGACGATGCGCCCTACAGCGCGGCAAAGGCGAAAGAGCTCGGCTTAATCGATGGTGCGTTGTACCGCGATGATGTTGAGAAGGAACTAAAAAAGCGGCTTGGTTATAAAGATACGGACGACCTGCACATTGCCCGTGGCGGTGATTACAAACAGATCACGCAGGAATCACTGGGGCTGAACAAGGGCGAGAAGATCGCCGTCGTTTACGCAGCGGGCGACATCACCTCCGGCAGATCAACTTTTAGTGGCAATGGCCAGGAGACGATTGGCTCTGACTCGCTGGTGAAGACGATCAACGACGTCAGAGATGACCGATCAATTAAGGCAATCGTGCTGCGTATTGACAGTCCTGGCGGCTCAGGTCTGGCGTCCGACATCATTTGGCGCGCGATCGAAGCTGCCAAAGCGAAAAAGCCAATCGTCGTTTCGATGAGCGACGTCGCGGCCTCAGGTGGATATTACATTGCGTGCAACGCGAACAGAATCGTGGCCGAGCCATCGACCATCACTGGTTCGATTGGGGTCGTGGGCGGCAAGCCGGTCATCAAAGGCTTCTATGATTGGATTGGCGTCACTAACGAGTACGTGATGCGCGGCAAGAACGCGGGCATGTTCCGTGAATCAGAAAAGTTCAGCGACACAGAACGGGCAAAGTTCGAAGAGTTTCTGAAAAACACCTACGAGGATTTCACGTCGAAGGTCGCGAAGGGGCGCGGTAAAGAACAAACCTACATTGACTCGATCGGCCAGGGCCGCGTGTGGACCGGCAATCAGGGGAAAGAGCGGGGCCTCGTTGATGAGTATGGTGGCCTGGACAAAGCCATTGAGCTGGCCAAGCAACTTGCGAAGATTCCTGCCGACAAGGGCGTTGAACGGGTGATTCTGCCGCAGCCGCCGACCTTCTTCCAACAGCTTATGAACGTTGACGATGAGGGCGGTGATCAGGCCAGTGCCGAGGCGAAACAACAAGCTTCAATGCTCTCGGCCCTCCCTGAGGACGTGCGTCAGACGCTTCGTTACGCGCAGCTGTTGGATCGTGCGGGCAAAGGTGAAGCGATCTATCTGATGCCATTCCGGTTGAGAATAAGGTGATTGATTGGGTGAAGCGACTTATCTCATCGTGTTCTAAATCGCTGGGCTATTATCAGTCGTCCGCTTGGCGGACGAACCCAGACCTGGCAACGACTGAAAGATAGATTAGTGCGAATTCTCCTCGTAGAAGATGAGCCTCGCATGGCAAATGTGATCGCCAAAGGACTGCGAGAGCAAGCCTATGCGGTCGACCTCGCCGAAGACGGCGCCGCCGCGCTCTATCAAGCCTCAATCAACGATTATGACCTGATCGTGCTCGACGTTCTGCTGCCTCATCGTGATGGATTCGAAGTCTGTCGCGAACTGCGCGCCCGCGGGGATGCCACGCCCATCCTGATGCTGACCGCGCGGGCGGCCGTCGATGATCGAATCACCGGCTTCGATGCTGGAGCGGACGACTACTTAACCAAACCGTTTTCGTTTCGCGAATTGATCGCCAGAATCCGCGCGCTACTTCGCCGGGATTCGCAGCTACGTCCCGACATTTATCAACTTGAGGACTTGATTGTGGATTCCGCCAGCCATCGTGTTTCCCGTGCCTCACGCCCAATCGAGCTGACCGCGAAAGAATATGCATTGCTGGAGTATCTGGTGCGACATGCCGGGCAGCTGGTTTCGCGTTCAGAAATCGCCGCGCATGTCTGGGACGATTCATTCGATCCCTTCTCAAATTCGATCGAGGTCTACATGAATCGGCTGCGAAAAAAGATCGACGAAGATCATTCGATCAAGCTGCTTCACACTCGCCGCGGCGAAGGCTACATCCTCGAATCCCGTCACTGATTCTCCTGGACTGATTCAGTCTGGAGCAAAGTGGCACGGGCGTTTCGCACCTGAACCACGCGCGAGTTGCCCTGCCAGATCAGCTGAACCGTCACTGATTCTTAATAGGTTGTTAATCTCTCATTAAGGTTGGGCTGCGTATACTGCTGCGCCCAACGGCATTCGACTTGTGACAAAGAAAATGACTGGTAGCTCGATTTGGAAATGTCCTGCTGCGGCGCGGTTCGTCTGGCATCGTTTACTAGCCGCTGCTCTGGGGGTTTTTCTGACGCCATCTTCATTTGGTCAAGCGGTTCAGCCTCCGGCGGCAAACACAGCAACAACTCAAACTAGTCAAAACTCGATCACGCTCGACGAGGCTTTGCGGCTCGCGAACAGACAGGCGTCAACCTATCAGAGCGCAATTTTGAATGAACGCATCGCCACGGAAGATGTGAAGCAGGCCCAGGCTGCGTTTCTGCCGAAAGTCAGCGCGCCGTTGAGTTACATCTACACCTCGCCCGCAATCGGACTGCCGCCGGGCGAGCCGCGCGCACCGAGTTTCATCGCGAGTGACGCGATTGGCGCGTACGAAGCATTCGCGAATGTCTCAGGCGATTTTGATATCGCCGGCAAGCTGCGCGCGACGCTGCAAAAAAACCGCGCGCTCCTGGCAGCGGCGCACGCCGGGACAGATACAGCTCGGCGCGCATTGGATCAGGCAGTAATTGAGAATTACTACAACCTGGCGCTGGCAATTGCCCAACGTCGCGCGGCTGAGGGAAACCTGACCGCAGCGGAAGAGTTCGAACGTGTCACCTCACTCTTGTTGAGCGGCGGCGAGGTGCCGGCGGTCGATCTCACCCGAGCGCAGTTGCAAACGTTATCGCGTCGCGATGAGGTCGAGCGCGCGCGCGTGAACGAGGAAGTTGCCGCCGGCTCGCTGCGCGTGTTGGTTGGCTACGATTTCACGCGAGCTATCACGACCACTGACTTAGCGCTGGCGTTGCCCACAGATTCGGAATATCAGCAGTTCAAAGCTGACGATGTTTCCCGCCGGCCCGAGTTTGCTCAACTTGAGCAACAGCTTCGCGCGGCTCGGGAGGAAACGAAAATTGCGCGCGCGGATCGTCTCCCGTCGCTTTCATATTCGATCAACGGAGGCTTTGATACTGATTCGCTGCATGGACCGCGCCTGAAAGAGCATAGCGGCGTGTCGGCCGCAGTCAGTCTGAATATTCCGATCTTTGATTGGGGCGCCACGCGCAGCAAGGAACGGCAAGCGCGTTTGCGACTGCAAGTTGCCGAGAATGAGCGCACCATTGCGGTCAAAGGTTTCACCCAGCAGTTTTATGCGGCCCGCGCCCAGGCAGCCAATGCTGCGGCGCGAATTGCATTGGCGCGCGACGGTGTGCTGAAAGCGCAGGATAATCTGACGGCGTCCATCGCGCGTTATCGAGCAGGGGAAGCTCAAATAGTCGAAGTGACTGATGCACAAACGACGCTGGTGGCCCAACGCGCGGCTCTTTACCAGGCAATCTTTGATTACCAGATCGCTATCTCGCGCTTGAAACAAGCAACGGGCCAATAGCACGCTGGCATGGACTTAATCCGCAGATTACACAGATGGAAAATCCCAGAGAGCGCAAGCGGTATTCCGATTTCCAATTTTGTGAAACTGCAATGTTCCACCTGATTTCAATTGAATCTGTGAAATCTGCGTAATCTGTGGATTTCTAATTGAAATGAACGACACTCAAAGGTTTCGACAGCGCAATACGATTGTGTTAATCGCCGTGGTCGCGGTGGTCGTCTTTGCGCTGACGTTCCTGATCGTCTGGCGATGGAAAAAATCCAGGGCTGAATCCGAGACGGAAGTTACTCCGGTTGTCAGCGTGAAAGTCGCCAAAGCCGAAAAAGGGAACATCGCCGCGCGTGTCGTCGCGGTGGGCACGATCTGGCCGCGCGAGAAAGCCGACGTCGGCGCCAAGATCAGCGCTCAGATCAAGACAATGGCGCTGCTCAAAAACAAGATCGTGCGCGCCGGCGAAGTCATTGCGGTGCTCGAGTCGCGCGATCTTCAGGCGCAACGTGCGGAAGCAGTGGCGGCTTTGAACGAGGCCCGCGCCAACGAACGTAGCCTCGTCACCGGAACGATTCCAAAAACAAACGCGGAAGACCAGAAAGCTCTGATGGACGCCCGCGCGAAAGTTAACACTGCGCGCGCGACCTACGAGCGCCGCCGCGTGCTTTATGAAAAGGGCGGCATCTCGCAAAAAGATCTCGAAGCGTCGCAACTTGAACTGACGACGGCTGAGGATGAATTGCGTCTGCAGCAGCAAACCATTGCCCTTCGCGGGCAGTCGCTGAATCCAAATGATCGCGCGCTCGCCGCGGCTAAGACGGCCGAAGCACAGCAACATCTCGCGACGCTCGACGCGCAGCTGAGCTATGCCACCATTCGTTCGCCGATCACCGGCATCGTCACCGATCAATATCAGTATCAAGGCGAGTTTGCTTCGGCGGGCGGCAAGCTGGTGACGATTGCCGATACCAGCACCGTGATCGTGAAAGCGCCGTTCGCGGATACAGTTGTCGCGCAAATGAAAGCCGGTGATTCCGTGACGGTTCTCCCCACCGATACTTCAGCTGAAGAGATGAAAGGACAAGTCACTTTGCTAAGTCGTTCAAGCGATCCGACGAACCGCACGGTTGAAGTTTGGGTAACGCTGGCGAATGGCGCCGGCCTGTTACGCGCCAACGGGGCAGCGCAGGTGACTGTGTTCGCCAACTCAAAGAATGACGCGATCATCGTGCCTGCGTCGGGAGTAACGCTTGAAGCCAGCAATGCCGACGAGGGAACCGTGATGGTCGTCGATGCGCAAAACGTCGCCCACGAGAAGAAAGTGACGGTCGGGATTCGCACGGCTGAGAAGATCGAAATTGTGGAAGGGCTGCAGGACGGCGAGACCGTCGTCATCGAGGGTAACTTTGCTTTGCCGGACGGGACGAAAGTTGAAATTGCGAAAGATGAAGAGAAGCAGGAAGACGAGAAGTGAAATATGAGGCTCGCTCAAATCGTCTCAAATCAGTCGCGAGCAATCCTGGTAATTGTCGCTTTGCTTTGCGCGGCGGGTTTGTATGGCGCCTGGCAACTTCCCGTCGCAATATTTCCCCAGACCGATTTCCCTCGCATTGTCATCATCGTTGATAACGGCGAAGCGCCCGCTTCCCAGACTCTCGTTTCCGTTACCCGACCCATCGAAGAAGCGATGAACGGTGTTCCCGGCATTGCTCGGATCAGGTCCAAGACTGCGCGGGGCTCGTCAGAAATCAGCCTCTACTTTGATTGGAACGTCGACATCATACAGGTTCTGCAATTGGTCCAGGCGCGTCTTTCGCAGCTGTCCTCCACGCTGCCGCCGACGGCCCAAATTCGAAACGTAGAACGGCTGACGTTTGCCGTGTTTCCGGTCGCGGGCTACAGCCTCACCTCGGACAAGCGCGATCAAGCAAGCCTGCGGGACATTGCCACTTACATCATTCGCCCCCAGCTCGCCCGTCTGCCCGGGGTGGCGATTGTGGGAGTTGCTGGTGGAAAGACGCGGGAGTTTCACGTCGTGATCGATCCCGACCGATTGGCGGCCCACAACGTCTCAGTCCAGCAAGTCTCTGACGCAATTCGCGCCTCGAACATCATCGTCTCGCCGGGACTGATTGAAGAAAATCATCAGCTTGAACTAGCGCTCATCAGTGGCCAGGCGAAAAAACCTGACGAGTTGAACAGCATCGTGGTAGCCACGGTGAACAATGCGCCGGTCACAGTCGCTGATGTCGCCATGGTGTCCGGCGGTGTCGAACCCGAATACACGATGGTGACTGCTGACGGACATCCGGCGGCCCTGGTCAATATCAACCGGCAACCGAATGCAAACACAGTTGCGGTGGTTGATGAAGTGCGCCAGACACTCGCCTCGATCCGCGGCCAGATTCCGAAAGACGTGCACGTCGCCGCTTATTACGATCAATCTTTGCTGGTGCGCGATTCGATCAACTCTGTGCGCGATTCGATTCTGATCGGGTTGATGCTTTCACTGGTCATTCTCTACGCGTTTCTGCGGAACGTGGGAACGACCTTTGTGGCGATTCTGGTCATTCCGGTAACAGTTCTGGTTACGTTCTTGGCGATGTGGCTGGCGCGCCTGAGTTTCGATTTGATGACGCTGGGCGGCGTAGCGGCTGCGATCGGTTTGGTGATTGACGATGCGATCGTGGTGGTCGAGAACATCTACACGCACATGAGTCGCGGCCAATCCCGCCGCCAGGCTGTGCAAAGTGCCGTTTCCGAAATTACGGTTCCGATTATCGGCTCGACAATCACTCCGGTTGTAGTCTTTCTGCCGCTCACAATCCTGACGGGCGTGACCGGTGTTTTCTTTCGCTCGCTGGCGCTGACGATGTCCGTCGCTTTGCTGACGTCGCTGGTGTTGGCCCTGATCTTTACTCCGGTGCTCGCCGAACGATTCGTGAAAGCAAAACATCGCGACCCGGGCGAAAGCGCGCCCGATCACGAGCCGACTCCCTCCGAGCTTGAAACGGAAGCCGAGTCGGGGCGCATCCTGCACGCGATCATCACCCGTTACGAATGGGTCCTGTCACACGCACTCGACCGTCGCTGGGTTGTAGGCGTCGTTGTCATAGCTGTGCTGCTTGGTTCCTACCTGCTTTACCGCTCGCTGGGTTCTGAGTTCCTGCC